>NZ_QNRN01000006.1:0-87666 GCF_003315125.1 Bacillus sp. DB-2
GGTACTATAAGCTATTTGGAAAATCTGTTTCACAGTTAGCTTTACAGAAACGATTTACAAAGATCAAGAAGCGAAAGAGATATAAGTGGTTAAAAGACATCAATGCACAAGTTCCCAAACAGGCTTCAAAAGATTTTGACAAGGCGAGGAAACATTCGTTCGAAAAGTACAAAAATGGTTATCACACTTCTTATAAATCCAAAAAAGATTTAATCCAAGGATTTTATGCCAATTATGAAAGACTGATTATAGGAAAGAAAGTAGTTGATATTCAGTCCATTGGAGAAGTGAAAACAAGCCAACAACTACCAAGAAACAAAAAACCATCAAATCCAAGAGTTACCTTTGATGGTCGTCACTGGTGGATTAGTGTAGGGTTCGAAGAATCCTTTGAAGCACAAGAATTAACCGATGAGTCGATTGGTGTGGATGTTGGTTTAAAAGAGCTGTTTGTGGCTTCTAATGGTACGAAAGAACGAAATATAAACAAAGATGCCAAGGTTAAAAAACTTTTGAAAAGGAAAAAGTCAGCGCAAAGAGATATGTCTAGGAGATTTACAAAAGGTGTGAAAATTCAGTCTGCCGGATATGAAAAAGCTAAAACTGAGCACCTGCGGTTATCTAGGAAAATTACGAATATCCGAAATAACCATATCCATCAAGCAACAGCTAAATTGGTGAAAACCAAACCAATGAGGATTGTTGTGGAAGACTTATCTATCTCAAACCTGTTAAAAAACAAAAAACTATCGAAAGCATTTTCATTTCAAAAATTAAACTTCTTCTTTCAATGTTTATCATACAAGTGCGAGAAGTATGGCATTGAGTATGTAAAAGCTGATAAATGGTTCGCCTCAAGCAAGATTTGCTCATGTTGCGGGGTGAAATACGACCATTCAGTTCAACCAGAAGGACAGTGGAGTTTAAAAATACGTGAGTGGTGTTGTGTTGGGTGCAATAGCCATCACGATAGGGATGTAAATGCTTCGATAAATTTATCAAGATGGGTAAAATAAATGCTTGATAATAGGAGGTAACGATACTGCCTCGTGTGGAGTGTTATACCCCTCGTCCCTTCGGGGTTGCGAGAACACGATGAAGCACTAACTTGTGTAAATTTGATTGAATTGTATAGATTTAGTTAAGTTTATCGTATCGGTATTATGGTGTACTTGCTTGTTTAATATTATCTATCATTTCAGGACAATTTCTTAAAAGTGAATGGATAGGCGTTATATTATGTATAGGCGTACTGTTTTTTGCTCCTTTGTACCGCTGGAGTGAATGGAAAGCATATAGTCGAAAAAAGAAAATTGTTCTTAGTATCGAGTTTGTATTTGTAATTAGCACGATTCCGTTTTTGTTATTGAAAGGAAATGAGATAATAGATGGAATTGTAATTTTTCAAGGGTGGTTATTTATCGCGAAATTGTTATATTTAATATGCATTCTAATAGCGCTAGCAGTGATTGCTAAAAAAGTAAACGAAAAGTTATTCGTTAATGAATAAAAGAAAATGCCACCTTATTCGGTGGCATTTTCTTACTTTACTGAATGAGCTTTTTGCATCTTTTTAATTAAACGAATTTGTCCGCGATGGTTGATCTCATCTTCAAATACGTGAAACCATTTAAAGTAGTTATTTGCTGGTTTGTCATGCCAAAAGTCGGTCGTTTTAAATAGCCATTCGTCAGGTAAAGACTGAAATGTTTCGATCGTTTTAGAGCGCACTTCTTGTAACGTATTTATGTAAAATTCTATTGAGTTGCCTTTTATTTTCTCACGTCCAAGATTTCCTAACTCAACAGCAGGTAACCAACGTTCTAATTCAGCATCTGTTGGTTCACGATCTTCAAAAGTATGAATTTGGTAGTAAAATTCAATAGCAGCCATATGGTACAAAAGCATACCAATTGAATTTGCTTCATCATCATATAAATAATCAAGTTCTTCAATTGTTAAGCCTTCGACAGCCTGCATTGTTGTATAGCGAGCGTAATTCATCATGGAAACAAGTTTTGAAAACTCAACCTGTAAACCATCTACCTTATCGATTACAAAGTTCAATTAAAATTCTCCCTCTTTAAACAATTACTCCAGAGAAGGAATTCTATGTGTAAAGAAAAAACTCCTGTTAAAAAGTTCATGATTTTTAACAGGGAATGACAATTAGTTCCCGATTTGCCTTTGTAATAACCTCATAGCCCTCTTTTGTGATGACAATATCATCTTCAATTCTACACCCGCCCCAGTTTGGTATATAAATACCTGGTTCAACTGTAACAACCATACCTTCTTCTAAAGTAGCCTTACTTTCTTGGGATAGACGGAGAGGTTCATGAATTTCTAACCCAAGCCCATGACCAGTAGAGTGGCCGAAATATTGACCGTATCCATGTTCTGTAATGTAATCTCTCGTTATATCATCGATACTTTTCGCCGTTTCTCCAGGTTTAATGGCTGCAGTTCCACGCTTTAATGCTTCTAATACAACAGTATATATTTTTTTGAATTCTTCCGATGGTTCGCCAATCGCTACAGTACGTGTTAAATCGGAACAATACCCGTTATAAAGTGCACCGAAATCTAATGTAACGATATCACCGTGCTCGATTATTTTATTCGATGCAACGCCATGAGGAAGTGAAGAGCGAACGCCAGAAGCTACAATAATTTGAAATGATGAGGATGTAGCTCCTTTCTTTCGCATGAAAAATTCTAATTCATCTCGGACATCAGTCTCACTTATTCCTGGCTTTAGAAACGTAAGGATGTGGTGAAATGATTCGTCAGCAATAGTAGCCGCAATTTTCATTGTTTCTATTTCAGGTGTGTCTTTAATAATGCGAATATCTTCGATGATTTCGCACACTTGCACCATTTCCGCATGTATGTATTTTTGTAAGTTTTTATATTGTTGTAATGTCATGTTATTTTCTTCAATTCCAAGTTTTTGAATGTTTAATTTCGATACTTGATTTGCGATTTCTTTTTCTAGATTTCCTTTATGCATAATAATTTCAGCTTCTTTTATTTGTGATTTCGCTTGATCTACATAGCGAAAATCAGTTATAAAAACCGCTTTATCCGCAGAGATTAAGACGACGCCAGCGCTACCTGTAAAGCCTGTTGCATATTGGCGATTTTCTTTTTTAGTAATAAGTAATCCGTCAATTTCATATTTTTGTAGTTGATTTTGGATTTTAGTAATTCTTAAATTCATGTTAATTTCCCCCTTTTCACAGTATTGAATAAAGCAAATAGCGTGCCAAAAGATAACTTTAGAGAAAGGATAGTGGGGAATATATATAAGGGAAGGTAAAGTAAAGTTCTGTCCGCTATTTGTGGGAAGGACTATTTGAAAACTACGGATTGCTTCAAAATATTAGTGAGCAAATGAAAAGAACATCGAATCGTTTTTTTTACACACTGTAAAATTTTTTATACAAATACGAGAAAATAATGTCAAATTTTTTGGAATATCGAAGTCAGGAAAGAAAAGGATAAGCGATTTTTAGAGTGTATATTTGAAAATAACATTAAATTTATTGTTTATTTTAATATGAAAATTAATATATAAATAAAAAATTATTGATACAATAGGTAATTGTTGGGTTTCTCTCGAAGATAGGGATACGTAACGAATAAATAGGATTAAGGAATGTGAGTATATGAAAAAATTAAGTAAAGTAATGTCATTTTGCTTGGTAGTTAGTATGTTTGTTCTAGCAGGTTGTGAAAAAAGTGAAAACAAAGTTCAAGTAAATGAAAAGATTGAACAGCTTGATGAAGCACCAGAAGTGACAGGAAAAGAAGCGAAAAAGATTGTACGAAAGAGCGTAGATAGGATAGCAAACGCTTTTAGTGAGATGGAAAAAGAAAATGGATGGAGCCGAAATAATCCTGGAGATATGGAGACGGCGAAAAAAGGAGTTAAGGGATTAGTTACAGATAAGTTTGTAGAAAATCAGCTTCCTAAGTCGCTTGACACATTTAATAGGTCTAGAGAGACGGATATGTTGCCATTCCCAATTCATATTGAGCCAGACGTGAGAATAACTTGTTCACAGAAAAATGATGTTTTAAAGATTGAGACGCTTATCCTTGCAAATGATATGGGGAATGAAGCGGAGACGTGGGAATTTGTTTTAGTTTATACTGATGGAAAATGGTTAATGGATAAATGGTCATCAAATACGCCAGTAGATTTAAAGTTAACTAAAGAAGAAGCTAACGAAATTCTTAGAGTTCAAGGTTTCAAGAATGTCTCTTTCGTTAGAGAAGAGAATAGTGGAAATAAGAAATATATTTTTAAAGAAAGTAACGGAGTAGTTGCTGTGGATGCCCAAACATCTGTTATTACTCACAATGTAGATGATGAAGAGCAAGAAAAGGTAACGAAACAAGATTTTATTCAAGAGCAAGAAACAGCTAAGGGAAATGATTCCAGTATGTATACTAGTTCAAAAGAAGAGAAGCAGCCAAAAAAAGAATCTTCTTCAGTATTAGGTAAAACTAAGGCTCTAAATGAGTTAGTTGCTCTAGAAAACGAAGAAAAACATACAAATGTTATGTCAACAAATGACATAGTAAATGAAATAGAAGGAAATTATCAACTATGGGATAATAAACTAAATGAAATTTACAGTACATTAAAAAATACGATGTCAGCGGATGCATTTCAATCATTAAAAACAAAACAGATTGCATGGGTTAAAGAAAAAGAAAGAAAAGTTACAGCGATTGGTACAGATCCAAATAAAGGAACGATGAGACGTATAGAGGCTTCGGAAGAGAAATATAAGATGACCAAAGAAAGATGTTACGAATTAGTTAATGGATATATGAACTAAATTAAAGAATGCGTTGCTAGCTAGCAACGCATTCTTTAAGTATTTACGCTTTTAATTTCATTACTGTATCAGCATCTGGTGTTACATATAATGTTTGCTGATTGTCATATGTAACAAATCCAAGTTTTGCACCGCTCGGTTTTTTGACATGGCGTACCTTTGTGAAATCTACAGGAACAGAACTAGAATCTTTTGCTTTACTGTAATAAGCAGCGATTTTAGCGGCCTCGTGTAAAGTCTCTTCCGTAGGTTCAAGAGAACGAATGACAACGTGGGACCCAGGTATGTCTTTCGTATGTAACCAAATTTCATCACGACGGGAGAATTTCGTTGTTAAATAATCATTTTGCTTATTGTTTTTACCGACGAAAATTTCTGTTCCATCACTAGCTAAATATTTGTCCAATACCGGTTTTGTCGGTTTTTTCTTTGTGTTGTTCTTCTTACGATTACGTACATAACCTTCTTCGGCCAGTTCTTCACGAATCTCTTCAATATCTTTTGAAGAAGCAACCTCCATTTGTTGAAGTAAGCTATCAAAATAAAGAATTTCTTCATTTGTTTTTTCGATTTGTTCTTCTACAACAACAACTGAATTTTTTGCTTTTTGATATTTTTGGAAATAGCGTTGTGCATTGTCGGATGGTGTTCTTAAAGGATCTAATGTGATTTTTACAGTCCCACCATTTTCGTCATAATAGTTAACGACTTCTATCTCTTTATCACCTTTTTTCAAAGCGTACATATTGGCTGTAAGTAGCTCTCCAAATAGTTGGTATTTATCTGCTTTTCCGGCATCTTGTAATGTTTTTTCTAGTTTAATTAGCTTCTTTTCGTTTTTTGTTTTTTCATTTTGCATAAAGCGTTCTAAATCGTGAGCTTGTTGTTTTACACGATCGCGCTCTGCTTTACCAAAGAAGAAACGATCTAATAATTCACTAACAGATGAAAATGTTTTTTCGTTTCCTTGTAAGTGAGAAAGAGGGAATAGGTAAAAGAACTCTTTTCCATTTGCTGTTATCATTGCTGGCACGTACTGATGTGTTAGCAAAGGTTTTTGCAAGCTGAAGAAAGCTTCAGATAATGCTTTTTCATTTGCCATACCTGCTTTTTTTACAACTTCTTTTGCAAATAATGGGGAAATTCCCATGAATGCTCCGACAAGTTGTTTGTCCATGTTGCCAGATAAAAAGTCTAGCGGTTTAATAAAATCATTTTCTGTTTCGATAAGAAGCGGATTAATTTTATGTTGTGCCGGTGGGGCAACATATTCAGCTCCAGCATATACAGTACGATGTCGGTTTACCGCTAAAGAAATGTGTTTTAAGCTATCTAAAATAACATTTGTTTTCGTATCTACTAAGATAATATTACTGTGTCGTCCCATTATTTCGATTACTAATGTTTTTACTGATTCGTCACCGATTTCATTACGACTGCGGACTGTAATTTGAATAATACGTTCTAAGTCAATTTGTTCAATTTTTTCAATAAATCCACCTTCTAAATGTTTGCGAAGAAGCATACAAAACATCGGCGGTAGCGCTGGTGAATTGTAGTTTTGATTTGTTAAGTGCATACGCGCATATGTAGGGTGAGATGAAAGAATTAGCTTTTGGTTTTTTCCGTTTGCTCGAATATGTAATAAAACTTCATATTTTGAGGGTTGATATATTTTTGAAATTCTTCCTGTTTGAAGAGAATTTGCAATTTCATGTGTAATTGCTCTTGTAAATAATCCATCGAATGCCATGAATGAACACTCCTTTCTAACTAAAAGTTAATTATAGCATTTTTTTGGACGAGGCTGAATAAGCTTTCATTAGAGTATGTCTGGAATCAGGAGGTCGATGGCAGGATGAACTGGTATGAAATGCGAGCACATGAAGTGGAGGAAAGAACGAATACGAATGTGGAGGTAGGTCTTACAGAGCAAGAAGCAGAGGGCCGATTAAAGAAATTTGGTACAAATGAATTGCAAGAAGCAAAGCGGCCTTCTGCGCTTATGGTGTTTTTAGCGCAATTTAAAGATTTTATGGTACTTGTTTTATTTGGTGCTACAATTATTTCAGCTTTTTTAGGAGAGTATATTGATTCGATTGCAATTGTTGCAATTGTTATTATTAATGGTGTCCTCGGTTTCTTTCAAGAGAGGAAAGCTGAAAAATCGTTGGAAGCTTTAAAAGAATTGGCAGCTCCTCAAGTTACTGTACTAAGAAATGGGAAGTGGATAAAAGCGCCGTCAAAGGCGCTTGTACTAGGTGATATTATTAAATTTTCTAGTGGTGACCGTATTGGCGCGGATGTTCGCCTTGTGGAATCTTCAAGTTTATATATTGAAGAATCGGCTCTTACAGGAGAGTCATTGCCTGTACAAAAGAAGGTAGAGGCGTTACAAGGCCAAGATGTTTCAATTGGTGATCAAAAAAACATGGCATTTATGGGGACGATGATAACGAGAGGTGCTGGAACAGGGGTAGTCGTAGCAACTGGAATGAATACAGCTATGGGGCAAATTGCAAATATGTTGCAAAATGCTGAGCAAATGGAAACGCCATTACAAAGAAGATTAGAACAGCTTGGAAAAATTTTAATTATTGTTGCTCTTATTTTGACGGCTCTTGTTGTACTAGCTGGTGTATATCAAGGAAATGAAGTGTATCACATGTTTTTGGCTGGGGTTTCGCTTGCTGTTGCAGCTATTCCAGAAGGATTGCCAGCTATCGTTACGGTTGCGCTATCACTTGGCGTACAGCGTATGATTAAAAAGAGGGCAATTGTGCGAAAGTTGCCAGCTGTAGAAACGTTAGGCTGTGCTTCTGTTATTTGCTCAGATAAAACAGGAACAATGACACAAAATAAAATGATGGTAACACATATGTGGTCAGGCGGAGAATTGTGGAAAGTAACAGGTCAAGGCTATGAGCCAACAGGTTCGTTTATGAAAGGTGAAGCAGTAATTGACCCTACTAAGACGAAATCACTGTATCAACTACTTACATTTGGCTGTTTATGTAATAATGCGAATGTTATTCAAAAGAAAAAGACGTATGTGTTAGATGGAGATCCAACAGAGGGAGCTCTCGTTGCTGCTGCAATGAAGGCGGGAATATCACGTGAAGCTCTTAAAGGAAAGTTTGAAGTCATTCGTGAATTTCCTTTTGATTCAACTAGAAAAATGATGAGCGTTATCGTTCGTGATCGTGAAGGCAAAAAATTTGTTATTACAAAAGGAGCACCAGATGTTCTTTTGCAAATGAGTCAAACAATTTTGTGGGGAAATAAGCAGCAGCCTTTAAGTGAAATGTATCGAAAAGAAGTGCAGGCAGCGATTCATAGTTTAGGAAGTCAAGCTTTACGAACGATTGCGGTGGCATTTAAACCGTTAAAAGCTACAGATTCAATTGAACATGAAAGAGAAGTCGAGCAGGATTTTATGCTTGTTGGAATACAAGGAATGATAGATCCACCAAGACTAGAAGTGGCGCAAGCGGTGAAAGAGTGTAAGGAAGCTGGTATTAGAACGGTAATGATTACGGGAGATCATAAAGTGACGGCAATGGCAATTGCGGAACAGTTAGGGGTTTTACCGGCGGGTGGACGCGTTGTTGAAGGTGTAGAACTTGCGAATATGGATGTAGAGGCATTAGAAGATATTGTAGAAGATACGTATGTATTCGCTCGTGTGTCTCCTGAGCATAAATTGAAAATCGTTAAGGCGCTGCAAAATAAGGGACATATAGTAGCTATGACAGGTGATGGAGTGAACGATGCTCCAGCTATTAAAACAGCTGATATAGGGATTGCGATGGGAATTACAGGGACAGATGTTGCAAAAGAAGCTTCGTCACTTGTGTTGTTAGATGATAACTTTGCTACGATTAAATCGGCGATTAAAGAAGGTAGAAACATATATGAAAATATTCGGAAGTTTATTCGGTATTTGTTAGCATCTAACGTTGGTGAAATTTTAGTTATGTTATTTGCGATGTTACTGGCACTGCCATTGCCGATGGTTCCAATTCAAATTTTATGGGTGAACTTAGTTACTGACGGTTTACCAGCGATGGCATTAGGTTTGGATAAGGCTGAAGGAGATGTGATGAAGAGAACACCACGCCATCCGAAAGAAGGGGTGTTCGCTAGAGGGCTTGCGTGGAAAATTATAAGTCGTGGTTTTCTAATCGGAGCAGTGACATTAGTAGCGTTTATCATTGCATTTAACCAGCATCCGAATGAATTGAAGTATGCACAAACAGTAGCCTTCGCAACATTAGTACTGGCTCAGCTTATTCATGTATTTGATTGTCGTAGTGAACATTCTATATTTCACCGCAACCCGTTTGGAAATATATATTTAGTAGGGGCGGTTATTATTTCTTTACTGTTAATGCTTGTAGTTATATATTATCCACCATTACAGCCGATTTTTAGCACACTGCCGATACAAGCACGAGATTGGTTGTTAATTGGAGGATTATCATCTATTCCGACCTTCTTATTAGTAGGGTCCTTATTAACAAGAAAAAAGGAGAAAAAGAAAAAGCCGCTGTTATATAAGAAGGGATTAAACTTGAAATAGTCAATGATATGAAAATATGATATAATTTACAGAAGGTAGTAGAGCCTTGTCTCTATTGCCTTTTTCATTGAGTTATTTCATGGCTTGGATGTGATAAAGATGATTTGTAGTATGACAGGATTTGGAAGATCGAAGGTAGAAAACGATACTTTTCAAATAACAGTAGAAATGAAGTCGGTGAACCATCGTTTTTTAGAAATGAGTATTCGGCTTCCGAAGCAAATGATGGCGTTTGAAGACAAGATTCGTAAAATAATTGCAAAGCAAGTTCGCCGTGGACGTATTGAAGTGTCTATTAGTATAACAGGCGAAGGGCTTGTTGAAAGAAAATTAACTGTGAATTGGGAACTTCTCAAGCAGTACCAATCCATTATGGAAGATATAAAAGGGAAATTTCAATTACAAGATTCTATTACACTCGGGCAACTAATGGGAATGCCAGAAGTAACGGCAGTTGAAGAAATAGAAAATGTAAATGAACAATTTGAAACCGGTTTATATGAAGCTGTTCGCCAAGCTGCTCATATGTTGAAAACGATGAGAGATGGCGAAGGAGAACGATTACATAAAGATATAGCATATCGTTTGCAAGAGATTCATAATTGTGTAAATGCAATTATTCCACATGCACCAATTGTTACACAAAAATATCGTGAACGATTAGAAAATCGCTTGAAAGAATTACATAACCAAGATTTAGATGAACAACGATTGTTGACAGAAGTAGCAATATTTGCAGAGCGTTCAGATATCCACGAAGAATTAGTTCGATTACAAAGTCATTTAGATCAATTTCGTGAAGCACTGCAAATTACAGAGCCTGTTGGAAGGAAAATGGACTTCATCGTGCAAGAGATGCATAGGGAAGTTAATACGATAGGTTCTAAGGCAAATGACTTAACAATTTCAAAATATGTCGTAGAAATGAAAAATAACCTTGAAAAAATTCGTGAACAAGTACAAAATATTGAGTAGCTTTCAAAAAATATATAAAGTTATACGTGGTGGAGAAATCGGATAGACTTACTAGGAGGCGCAAACTATGGCCATGCGGTTTTTAAATATTGGATACGGAAATATTGTATCTGCTCATCGAATTATTGCTATTGTAAGTCCGGAGTCAGCTCCTATTAAACGGACAGTACAGGAAGCGCGTGAACATAATGCTTTGCTTGATGCTACGTATGGGAGAAAAACAAGGGCGGTTATTGTTATGGATGATGGGCATGTAGTATTAAGTCCAATTCAGCCAGAGACGATTGCACATCGTTTGAATAATAAAGAAGATTTAAGTGAGGAAGGGTAGGTTTTACATATTTATGAGAAGTAGAAGAGGATTGCTCATCGTTCTTTCGGGACCTTCTGGTGTCGGGAAAGGAACGGTTCGAAAAGAGCTGTTTAGCCATGAAGACACACGTTTTCAGTACTCTATTTCAGTAACGACACGTAAACCGCGTGAAGGTGAAGTAGATGGTGTGGATTATTTCTTTAAAGAGAGAGAAGAATTTGAAGAAATGATTCGTAATGAAAAGTTACTTGAATGGGCTGAGTTCGTTGGTAATTATTACGGAACACCGATTGATTATGTTGAAAAAACGTTACAAGAAGGAAAAGATGTGTTCTTAGAAATTGAAGTGCAAGGAGCAATTCAAGTTAAGAAAGCCTTCCCAGCAGGTGTATTTATTTTCTTAGCACCTCCAAGTTTATCTGAACTAAAGAACCGAATTGTCGGCCGTGGTACAGAAACTGAAGATGTTATTGAAAATCGTTTAACTGTAGCGAAAGAAGAAATCGAAATGATGGACGCTTATGACTATGTTGTAGAAAACGATCAAGTTGAATTAGCTTGCGACCGAATTAAAGCAATTGTGGTTGGTGAACATTGCCGCCGCGAAAGAGTGGCAAAATACTATAAAGAAATGACGGAGGGTCTATAATTATGTTAAATCCATCAATTGACTCATTATTAACAAAAATCGATTCTAAATATACACTTGTAACAGTAGCTGCAAAGCGTGCACGTGAAATGCAAATTGCTGACAATTGTGTTATTGAAAAGCCTGTTTCTTATAAATGTGTAGGTAAAGCATTAGAAGAAATCGATTTAGAAGTATTAAAATATGTACCAAGCGATGACACAATAATTGATTAAGACATTCTTTTCGACAAATTAAAACATAGACTTTATAATTTTCTATGTAACGGTAACAACCTATTTACAAGTAGGTTGTTATTTTTTTATGATAGGGAAGAAATAATCGTAAAAAGGTGGAACAACATATTGGTACTGACGAGCTGAAAATTCTATTTCAGTAGAATAAGTTTGAAAAAGAAAGAGGACGAGTCATATGCTAAAAGGGAAAAAGATACTTCTATGTGTAACAGGAGGCATTGCAGTTTTTAAAGCAGCTGCGTTAACGAGTAAATTGACACAAGCGGGTGCTACTGTAAAAGTAATGATGAGTGAATCGGCAATGAAGTTTGTTACACCTCTTACATTTCAAGCGCTTTCTCGCCACGATGTATATACGGATACGTTTGATGAAAAAGACTCAGCAGTTATCGCTCACATTGATTTAGCGGATTGGGCAGATGTTGTACTTGTGGCACCTGCTACAGCGAATTGCATTGGAAAGTTAGCTGGCGGTATTGCTGATGATATGATTACAACTACTTTGTTAGCTACTACAGCTCCAGTTTGGATTGCACCTGCTATGAATGTGCATATGTATGAAAATAAAATTGTTCAAAAAAATATGATGACGTTAAAAGCGTTAGGATATACATTTATTGAGCCTGGCGAAGGCTTTTTAGCATGTGGTTATGTAGCTAAGGGAAGACTGGAAGAACCTGAAGTGATTATTAAAAGGTTAGAAGAGGTTTTCTCAGAACAAAAACCATTGCAAGGAAAGCGAATATTAATAACGGCTGGCCCGACACGTGAAAAGATTGACCCAGTCCGTTTTATGACGAATTTTTCTTCTGGAAAGATGGGGTATGCGATCGCAGAAGTTGCAGCAAGCTTAGGTGCTGATGTCATACTTGTTTCAGGACCGACAGCATTAGAGTCACCATTACATGTCACAACAATACAAGTAGAATCTGCACAAGATATGTTAGAGGCAGTCCTTCAGCATTATCAGAGTGTGGATGTTGTTATCAAAACAGCGGCAGTTGCAGATTATCGCCCAAAATATGTTCACGATAATAAAATGAAAAAGCAAAATGGCGATGCTGTAATTGAATTAGAAAGAACAGTGGATATTTTAAAAACGTTAGGTGAGAAGAAGGACCGACAGTTACTTATCGGTTTTGCAGCTGAAACGACAAACATAGAGGAATACGCAACGAGAAAATTACGTGAGAAAAATGCAAATATGATTGTTGCGAATGACGTGAAAGCGCAAGGAGCTGGGTTTGGTACGGATACAAATATTGTGACAATGTATAGAAAAGATGGAGAAATCATTGAGCTGCCACTTTTAACGAAAAAAGAAGTGGCTCGTGAAATATTAAAGCAAATAGAAATGATGTTAGAAGATGATTATGTATGAAGTTTGCAAGTGTAATTGTTGATGTACCTGCACGTCAAACAGATCGACCGTTTGATTATATTATCCCTAAAAAATGGGAAGATATCGTGCAAACAGGAATGCGTGTAGTAGTCCCATTCGGTCCGAGGAAATTGCAAGGTTTTATTATTGGCATAAAGGATTCGGTTGAACTAGAAAGTAAAAAGTTAAAAGCGTTGTATGAAATATTAGATGTCACTCCTGTTTTAAATGATGAATTATTAAAACTTGGGTATTGGCTTACAAGTGAAACGTTATGTTATATGATTTCAGCTTTTCAGGTGATGCTTCCGACGGCGATCAAAGCAACATATAAAAAGCGTCTGCAACTTCGTAACCGAGAAGAAGTAGCACCAGAAATTCTTTCTTTATTTCAAGGGAAGGAAACGATAGATTGGGAAGCTATCGAAGCACAGCCGCACCTATATCGCACTATTCAACAAGAAATTAAAAATGGTACGACTGAAGTGGTTTATCAAGTAAAGGATAAAGTGCAGAAGAAGAAACAAAGAGTAGTTCAACCGGAGTTGCCGGCAGATAAATTGGAATTAGCAGCATTTGAACTGAAAAGTAAAAAACAACAAGATGTACTCTATTATTTTGTAGAAAACTACAAAAGTGTACCGTTAAAAAATTTAACAGAAGAATTACAAATAACAGATGCTCCAATAAAAGCACTTGTTAAAAAGGGTCTAATCTCAGAAAAGTATGTAGAAGTATACCGGAGTCCGTATGACGATGATGATTTTGAACAAACGAAACCATTTCCGCTTACTGAGGAACAAAAACAAGTAATTACACCGATTTTGTCATCAATTACAAATGAAACTTACAATCCATTTTTACTATATGGTGTTACAGGAAGTGGTAAGACTGAAGTGTATTTACAATCTATAGCAGCGGTGCTCGAGAAAGGAAAAGAAGCAATTGTGCTTGTTCCTGAAATTGCGCTAACGCCCCAGATGGTAGATCGCTTTAAAGGTAGGTTCGGTTCGCAAGTTGCAGTTCTTCACAGTGCGCTTTCTGTTGGCGAGAAATATGATGAATGGCGAAAGATATTAAGAAAAGAAGTGAAAGTTGTAGTTGGTGCGCGTTCAGCTATTTTTGCTCCATTCGAAAATTTAGGAATCATTATTATTGATGAAGAGCATGAATCAAGTTATAAGCAAGAGGATAACCCAAAGTATCATGCAAGAGATGTAGCAGTGTGGAGAGGACAATACCATAAGTGTCCAATCGTTCTCGGAAGTGCAACGCCGACACTTGAATCGTTTGCTAGAGCGAAAAAAGGTGTCTATGGGTTGCTTACAATGGAAAAACGTATGAACAAACAAGCTTTGCCGACTGTAGAAATTGTTGATATGCGTGAAGAGCTTCGTGATGGAAATCGTTCAATGTTTTCAAAGGCACTGCATGAAAAAATAGCAGATCGATTAGAAAAGAAAGAACAAATGGTTCTCTTTTTAAATAGAAGGGGTCATTCTACGTTTGTGATGTGTCGTGATTGTGGGTATGTCGTACAATGTCCGCATTGTGATATTTCGTTGACATATCACAAAATGAACCATCGTTTAAAATGTCATTATTGTAGTCATGAGGAAAATATGCCAACGGAGTGTCCTGCTTGTAATAGTACGTATATTCGTTTCTTTGGTACAGGGACGCAAAAGGTTGAAGAAGAAATCACAAAACTATTCCCTGAGGCGCGGGTCATTCGAATGGATGTGGATACAACAAGCCGTAAAGGAATGCATGAAAAATTATTAAAGGCGTTTGGTGAAGAGAAAGCAGATATATTACTTGGAACACAAATGATTGCAAAAGGGCTTGATTTTCCGAAGGTGACGCTTGTTGGCGTTTTAACGGCGGATACGATGCTTCATCTACCTGATTTTCGGGCGAGTGAAAAGACGTATCAGCTATTGACACAAGTGAGTGGACGTGCAGGAAGACATGAATTGCCAGGGGAAGTTGTAATTCAAACGTATACGCCGGAACATTACAGTGTAGAATTAGCAAAGAATCAACAATATGATGTATTTTATGAGCACGAAATGCAAATGAGGCAAATGAGACAATATCCGCCATATTACTACGTTGTACTTGTAACTGTATCTCATCCGGAATTATTAAAGGCAGTCCAAGTGACGGAAAAAATTGTCGGTCATTTACGAACGCATTGTTCAAGGCAAACAATGGTGTTAGGGCCGGTTGCTTCAGCAATTCCAAGGATAAAAGATAGATATCGTTACCAATGCATGATAAAATACAAACGGGAACCAAACTTAAAGAACGTGCTCAAAATGGTAAATGAACATTATCAAGCAGAAATGCAAAAAGAGCTACAAATCTCAATTGATTTTAATCCAACAATGTTAATGTAGCGGAGGGAAATATGGCAGTTTTAGAAATTGTAAAGCATCCAAATGAAGTGTTAGAAACACCATGCGAAAGAGTAATTAACTTTGATAAAAAGTTAGTGAAATTGTTAAAAGATATGCATGAAACAATGTTAATTGCAGACGGAGTTGGTCTAGCTGCGCCACAAGTGGGGGTAAGCTTACAAGTTGCTGTTGTTGATATAGGTGATGATACGGGTAAAATTGAATTAATTAATCCTGTTATTTTAGAAAAACGTGGTGAACAAGTAGGTCCCGAAGGCTGCTTAAGCTTTCCGGGACTTTATGGTGAAGTGGAGCGTGCAGATTACATTAAAGTACGTGCACAAAATCGTCGCGGTAAAATATTTTTATTAGAAGCGGATGACTTCTTAGCGCGTGCAATTCAGCATGAAATCGATCATTTACACGGTGTTTTATTTACATCTAAAGTGAAAAGGTATTATGAAGCAGGCGAATTAGAATAGGTTTAAAAGGAGCGGTTTTTGAATGATGAAAGTAGTATTTATGGGGACACCGGACTTTTCTGTGCCGGTGCTTCGTCGTCTTATCGAGGACGGATATGACGTAGTTGGTGTTGTAACGCAACCTGATCGTCCAGTTGGTAGAAAAAAGGTTTTAACACCTACTCCTGTTAAAGTAGAAGCGGAGAAACATGGTATTCCAGTAGTACAGCCGTTAAAAATTCGTGAAAAAGACGAATATGAAAAAGTATTAGCACTAGAGCCAGACTTAATTGTAACAGCAGCATTTGGACAAATCGTACCGAATGAAATTTTAGAAGCGCCAAAGTATGGATGTATTAATGTCCACGCATCATTACTTCCAGAACTTCGCGGTGGTGCACCAATTCATTATGCGATTATGGAAGGTAAAGAGAAAACAGGTATTACAATTATGTATATGGTAGAAAAATTAGATGCGGGCGATATATTAACGCAAGTAGAAGTAGAAATTGAAGAGCGTGAAACAACAGGTTCATTATTTGATAAGTTAAGCGAAGCAGGAGCACACCTTTTATCTAAAACGGTTCCTTTACTAATTCAGGGTAAACTAGAACCAATTAAACAAAGTGAAGCTGAAGTGACGTTTGCATATAATATAAAACGTGAGCAAGAGATAATTGATTGGACAAAAACAGGTGAAGAAGTATACAATCACATTCGCGGATTGAATCCATGGCCAGTTGCTTATACGACTTTGGCAGGACAAGTTATTAAAGTATGGTGGGGAGAGAAGGTCTCTATTACAGAGAAAGCTGAACCAGGTACAATAGTAGCTCTTGAAGAAGATGGATTTGTTGTTGCAACAGGGAACGAGACAGGCGTTAAAATCACTGAATTGCAACCATCTGGTAAAAAGCGTATGAGTTGTTCACAATTTTTACGTGGGACAAAACCTGAAATTGGTACGAAGTTAGGAGAAAATGCATGAGACAAAATGTTCGTGAGTTAGCTCTGGATGGCTTAATTCAAGTAGAAAAAAGTGGTGCGTATAGCAACTTACTTTTAAATAATTTGATTGAAAAAAATACAATTGACAGAAAAGATATTGGTTTATTAACTGAAATGGTATATGGAACAATTCAACGTCGTGACACACTAGATTATTATTTACAACCATTTTTAAGAAAAAAGGTTGAAGCGTGGGTAAGAGTGTTGCTTCGCCTATCTCTATATCAAATGCTATATTTAGACCGAGTTCCAGAAAGAGCGGCTATTCATGAAGCGGTTGAGATTGCAAAGCGTCGTGGGCATAAAGGGATTTCAGGCATGGTGAACGGAGTATTGCGTTCAATTCAGCGAGAAGGTGTACCTTCGTTAGAAGAAATCGAAAATCCAGTAGAACGACTTGCGATTGCAACGAGTCATCCAATGTGGCTTGTACAAGAATGGGCATCCGAATATGGTTTAGAGACAGCAGAGAAAATGTGTGAAGTAAATATGTTGCCACCTGTACCAACAGCACGTGTAAATGTTGATAAAGTAACGGTAGAAGAAGCGGTTGCGTTATTAGCTGATGAGGGTATAGAAGCAAAACGTGGCGAATTGTCAGAGGATGCAATTCAAATTGAAAGAGGAAATGTCGCACATACAGAAGCGTTCAAAAAAGGTTTCCTTTCTATTCAAGATGAAAGCTCAATGCTTGTAGCACGTGCTTTAGAACCGAATAAAGGAGATTCAGTTCTAGATAGTTGTGCTGCTCCTGGCGGAAAAACAACTCATATTGCAGAGCGTTTGGACGGAACTGGTAAGGTAATGTCGCTTGATTTACACGCACATAAAGTACGTTTAATTGAACAACAGGCGAAGAGACTTGGTTTAGAAAATGTAGAAACGATGGCTTTAGATGCTAGAAAAGTTCAAGAGCATTTTGCAAATGAATCTTTTGACAAAATATTAGTAGATGCACCATGTTCTGGATTTGGTGTTATTAGACGTAAACCTGATATTAAGTTAGGTAAAGATAAGGGCGATAGTGAAAGGTTATCAACGATTCAACTTGCGATACTAGAAAAAATAGCACCATTGTTAAAACAAGGTGGTCGCCTTGTTTATAGTACGTGCACAATTGAAAAAATAGAAAATGAACAAGTAATAAAGCAATTTTTACAAGAGCATCCTGAATTTGAATGGGATACTACGATAAAAGATCGCATGCCAGAAAAGTTAAATCCGTATATTGATGAAGGTCAAGTACGAATTTTACCGCATTATTTTGCAACAGATGGCTTTTATATTGCTTGTTTAAGAAAGAAGGTGTAGCATCATGGAAACGACTGTAAAAAAACAAAAGAAAAATCTAGAAACAAAGAAACCATCAATTTATTCTTTACAACTTCATGAAATGCAAGATTGGTTAAAGGAACAAGGAGAACCTAAGTTCCGTGCAGGACAAATTTTTGATTGGCTATATAAAAAACGTGTAAAAAATTATGAGGATATGTCAAACCTTGCTAAAGGATTGCGCGATAAATTGTCGAATTCCTTTGATATTACTACTTTAAACACTTTAGTAAAACAAACGTCTTCGGATGGAACGATTAAATTCCTATTCCAGTTATACGATGGATACTCTATTGAAACTGTACTAATGCGACATGAATATGGAAATTCCATTTGTGTAACAACACAGGTGGGTTGCCGCATTGGCTGTACGTTCTGTGCTTCTACACTTGGTGGGTTAAAACGAAACTTAGAGGCTGGAGAAATTGTAGCGCAAGTAGTAGAAGTTCAGCGCGCGCTTGATGAAACAGAAGAACGTGTAAGTTCTCTTGTTGTTATGGGAATTGGAGAACCATTTGATAATTATGATAACTTAATGTCATTCTTACGCATTGTAAATCATGAAAAAGGAATTCATATTGGTGCAAGACATATGACAGTTTCAACAAGTGGAATTGTTCCGAAAATTTATAAGTTCGCTGAAGAAGATATGCAAATTAATTTTGCGATTTCATTGCATGCTGCAAATACAGAGATACGTTCAAAATTAATGCCGATCAACCGTGCTTATAAGCTACCTGATTTAATGGAAGCTGTTAAATACTATGTAAATAGAACAGGGCGTCGTATTACATTTGAATATGGCTTATTTGGAGGAGAAAATGACCAAGTTGAGCACGCTGAAGAACTTGCTGCGCTCTTAAAAGGTGTAAAATGTCATGTAAACTTAATTCCGGTAAACTACGTGCCAGAACGTGATTATGTACGTACGCCACGAGAGCAAATTTTCTTGTTTGAAAAGACGCTAAAAGATCGTGGAGTGAATGTAACCATTCGCCGTGAACAAGGTCATGATATTGATGCAGCCTGCGGTCAGTTGCGTGCAAAGGAGCGCAAAGAAGAGACGAGGTGACTAGATGAAAGCCGTGTTTCTATCGGATAAAGGAAAAGTTCGTCAACATAATGAAGATAGTGCAGGAGTTTTTCGCAATTTAGATGGAAATATTTTAGCGGTAGTAGCAGATGGAATGGGAGGTCATCGAGCTGGCGATGTAGCTAGCTCGATGGCTATTCAATTATTCCATGATTATTGGAAGCAAACGCATAATATGAATGAGCCTAAAAAGGTAGAAAAGTGGTTACATACTAACGTTGGAATTATTAATGAGCGCATATATGCTTACTCTCAGCAGCATGTAGAATGTAATGGCATGGGAACAACGGTTATCGTGGCGATTTGTACACCTAGTTTTGTAACAATAGGTCATATAGGAGATAGTCGTTGTTATATGGTATCAGAGGGAGAAATATCGCTTGTAACGGAAGACCACTCACTTGTAAATGAACTTGTTAGGCACGGTGAAATTTCAAAAGAAGATGCAGAATATCACCCGAAAAAGAATGTTCTGTTAAGAGCGTTAGGAACAGAAGAAAAAGTCGGACTAGATGTTAAAACATTGGTGCTCGAAGAAGACGATCAATTGCTTCTTTGCTCTGATGGATTGTCTAACAAAGTCCCTATGGCTGATATGCAACAAATTTTACAATTGAATGAACAGCTCGAGGCGAAGGGAGAGCATCTCATTCAATTAGCAAATGATCGTGGTGGAGAAGATAATATTACCCTCGTTATTATTGATTATACGGATTCGACAAACGAAAGTAGGTGAAGTGCAACGTGCTGATTGGAAAACGCTTAAATGACCGTTATAAGCTGCTGAAAATGATTGGCGGTGGAGGAATGGCCAATGTATATTTAGCTCATGATGATATACTTGGTCGAGATGTAGCGGTAAAAATATTAAGACTCGACTATTCAAATAATGAAGAGTTTATTAAACGTTTCCATCGAGAAGCGCAATCTGTTACAACGTTGTCGCATCCAAATATTGTGAATATGTATGATGTTGGGGAAGAGGATGATATATATTATCTTGTAATGGAATATGTACCTGGACGAACATTGAAGCAATACATAATTGATCGGGGGATGTTACCGATAGGAGAGGCTCTTGATATAATGGAGCAGTTAACGTCCGCTATGGCACACGCCCATCATTTTGAGATTGTACATCGTGATATTAAACCGCACAATATTTTGATTCGAGATGACGGAGTGGTCAAAGTAACAGACTTTGGAATTGCGACAGCTACAAGTGCAGCAACGATTACACATACAAATTCGGTGCTCGGTTCGGTGCATTATTTATCACCAGAACAAGCGCGCGGTGGTATAGCGAATAAACAATCAGATATTTATTCACTTGGGATTGTTATGTTTGAATTGTTAACAGGAAGACAACCGTTTTCTGGTGAATCTGCTGTTGCAATTGCGTTAAAACATTTACAAAATGAAATGCCATCTCCAAAAAGATGGAATGAAAATATTCCACAAAGTGTTGAAAATATTATATTAAAGGCAACTGCGAAAGATCCGTTCCATCGATATCAATCTGCTAACGCGATGAAACGAGATATTGAAACAGCACTATACCCAGAACGAATAAATGAACAACCATTTTACATACCAGAAGATATGGAAGCAACGAAAGCGATTCCAATTATTCAACAAGAACAACTATTTCAAAATGTAAGTGATGAAACGATTGTATTAAAAGGAAGTAAAGTGGATGAACAAGTAAGAAAAGAAGAGACCAAATCAGGTAAGAAGAAAAAGCGAAATAATAAATGGCTGAAAGTTTTAATTACAACATTTTTACTTTTAGCGATAGGGATAACTTTAGCACTTACTGTTATTCCAGGCTTCTTTATTCCGAAAGATGTGAAGGTTCCTGATGTGGCTGGTATGAAATATACGACAGCTGTAAATACATTAGTTGAAAAAGGTTTTGAAGTTACTGAACCTAATCTTGTATATACAGATGATGTTGAAGCCGGAAAAGTGATAAAAACAGATCCTATAGCAGGAAGAGTAGTGAAAGAAAACTCTAAAATTACTATCTATCAATCAGGTGGGAAAAAGAAAAGTAAGATGCGTGATTTGACAGGAAAAGATTTCGAGAGTATAAGAGCTGAGTTAGA
The DNA here is from genome assembly GCF_003315125.1 of Bacillus sp. DB-2. Lineage (NCBI taxonomy): Bacteria > Bacillati > Bacillota > Bacilli > Caryophanales > Bacillaceae > Bacillus > Bacillus sp. DB-2. The sequence continues at coordinate 21,394 of NZ_QNRN01000006.1, forward strand.
AGAAAAATATAAACAAGTTACAATAAATTATATTGAAAATGATAAGCCGAAAGGTGAAATTGTAGAGCAAATACCAACGCCTGATCAAATGGTTATAGAGGCAGAACAAGAACTGAAAATTTGGGTAAGTAAAGGACCTTATCAAATAAGACCAGGTGATTTTTCAGGATGGACTGAAAATAGTGTAAAAGGTTATTTAAATGAAAGAAAGCTTGTTTCTGATATAAAAAGAGAGTATTCAGATACGATTGATAAAGGTCTTGTTATTTCACAGTTACCAAAGCCTGGGACACCTTTAAAAGAAGGAGATAAAGTATCGATTGTTATCTCCGATGGTCCGAAGCCTAAAGTGACGAAAACGGTAAAAGTGGATAACATTTCTATCCCATATGAAGCTTCTGCAACAGGTGAGAAAAAGCCGCAAACAATAGAAATTTATAAAGAAGATATGCAGCAAAAAATGGATAAACCAGTTGAAACGAGAACAATTACTGAGTCAGCGATTATTTCTTTAGAGTTTGTAATTCAAGAAGGTGCAAAGGGACACTATAAAATTGTCCGAGATGGAGTAACGATTATGGACAAGGAAGTACCATATCCAGCTCAATAATAGTGAATTCCATCGTCCTTATATAGAAGATGGAATTTATTACTCTTGCCTGTTATGCTGTCTACATCGTGGACTGTATAACAGGCAAAAATATATGATTCAAAAAGCTGTAAAAGTGATACTGTTATAAATAATATTTCAAATTTGATGGTAGATTAAATATATGAACCTGGATATATATTTGGTGGGCTTTGAAATAATTGTTTAAAGAACGCTAGTCTATTCATATTTAATTGCAGTTTCATTTTATACAAAATAAAGGAGAACTATATGCCAGAAGGAAAAATTGTAAAAGCTCTAAGTGGGTTTTATTATGTGCAGAATGAGGAAGGGATTACACAATGTCGTGGGCGTGGTGTATTTAGAAAGAATAAAATTACGCCACTTGTAGGAGACCAAGTTGTTTTTCAAGCGGATAATCCGAGTGAGGGTTATGTGTTAGAAGTATTTGATCGGAAAAATGAACTTGTTAGACCTCCTATTGCTAATGTTGATCAAGCTATTCTTGTTTTCTCAGCGGTAGAACCAGATTTTAATCCAGGACTGTTAGATCGATTTTTAGTATTAATTGAATATCATAACATCAAACCAATTATTTGTATTAGTAAGATGGATTTAGTAGATGAAAAAATGAGAGAAACTGTTGAATCTTATGCAAATGATTATCGTGAAATGGGTTATGATGTGTTGTTTACTTCTATAAATACATCGGAAAGTATTGATATTCTGAAACCATTCTTAGAAGGTTGTATTTCCGTCGTTGCAGGCCAATCTGGTGTTGGGAAATCTTCAATGCTAAATGTATTACGTCCAGATTTAGAATTGAAAACTAATGATATTTCTTCACATTTAGGACGTGGAAAGCATACGACAAGACACGTAGAATTAATTACAGTTGGAAGCGGACTTGTTGCGGATACACCTGGTTTTAGTTCGCTTGATTTCATAGATATAGAGGTAGAAGATCTTACATATTGTTTTCCAGAGTTGAAAGAAGCGAGCCAATACTGTAAATTTAGAGGGTGTACACACCTTGCTGAACCGAAATGTGCGGTGAAAGCTGCGGTTGAAGAAGGAAAGATTACCGAATATCGTTATAAGAATTACAAACAATTCGTAGAAGAAATTAGAGAGAGAAAGCCGAGGTATTAGTCATGATTAAAATTGCACCATCGATTTTATCAGCAGATTTTTCAAGATTAGGGGAAGAGATTAAAGATGTAGAAAAAGGCGGAGCTGACTACATTCACGTCGATGTAATGGATGGGCATTTCGTACCAAATATTACGATTGGACCATTAATTGTAGAAGCAATCCGTCCGATTACATCATTACCGTTAGATGTACATTTAATGATTGAAAATCCTGATAACTATATCCCAACTTTCGCAAAAGCGGGAGCGGATATTATTACTGTTCACGTAGAAGCGTGTCCTCATTTACATCGTACAATTCAGTTAATTAAATCTCATGACATTAAAGCAGGGGTTGTATTAAATCCGCATACTCCAGTTTCAACGATTGAGCATGTATTAGAAGATATAGACATGGTATTACTTATGACAGTAAACCCTGGATTTGGCGGACAGAAGTTTATTCATTCTGTATTACCGAAAATCAAACAAGTTGCAGAAATGGTTAAAGAGCGAAATCTAGAAGTGGAAATTGAGGTTGATGGTGGTGTCAACGCTGAAACGGCAAGACTTTGTATTGAAGCAGGAGCGAATGTTCTTGTAGCGGGATCAGCAGTATACAATCAAAAAGACCGCGGTGAAGCAATTCGTGTAATTCGCGGATAAAGAACGAACCTTTATCCTAGTGAAGCTTCTAGTTCATTAAAACTTCACTATTTATACATGTTAGAGTGACAAATAAGGAGAAAGGCAATCTACCGAATGGCAGATTGCCTTTTTACAATAGAAGGGGAAGGAAAAATGATTATTCATATTTTAGCGGGAGGACCTGCAGAATACTGCGCAGATTTTTCTCGGTATGAAAATGGAGAAGTAGTTTGGGCGGCCGTTGATAGAGGAGTGTACCGTTTGTTGAAAAGAGGAATCACTCCGTCTGTTGCGTTTGGGGATTATGATTCAGTTACTGATGAGGAATTAGCATGGATGAGGCAGCAAACAAATGAATTACATATTGTCCCGCGAGAAAAAGATCAAACAGATTTAGAAATTGCAATTAGCTGGGCTTTAGAACAGAAACCAAAGTTAATTCGTATTTTTGGTGCTACTGGTGGAAGACTTGATCATGGTTTAGCAAATATTCAGATGCTTTTAAAGGGATTAGAAGTAAACATAGAAATGTGTATTGTGGACAATAAAAATGAAATAATGGTGAAAAAGTTTGGTATGTATATAATTGAAGGAAACGAACATTTTCCATACGTATCATTTGTACCAGTTACTGAAAGGGTAGAAGGTATTACACTTCACGGTTTTAAGTACCCTCTTACTAATAAAACAATAGAGTGGGGATCGACACTTTGTATTAGTAATGAACTCATTGAGGAAAAAGGTAATTTTTCATTTACTTCTGGCATATTAATGATGATAAGAAGCACTGATTGAAGAAACAATTTTGCTCCTTGCATCATATAGTGAACAAGTGGAGTAATGGGGATTAGGAGGGAAACCATGAGATTTTATACAATTAAGTTACCTAAATTTCTTGGTGGAATTGTTCGTGCGATGTTAAATACCTTCAAAAAAGACTAAAAAAAGCACCTATTACCGGTGCTTTTTCCAATGGTATAATAAAAAAAGAGCCTAGCGGCTCTTTTTTTTATTATTAAACACGTTCGATTTTGCCAGATTTTAATGCTCTAGCAGAAACGTAAACACGTTGAACTTTTCCGTCGATGCGTACGCGAACTTTTTGAAGGTTAGCGCCCCATTTACGTTTTGTAGCGTTCATTGCGTGAGAACGAGAGTTACCAGAACGAGCTTTTCTTCCAGTGATAGCACAAACACGAGCCATTTATATTTCCCTCCCTTAACTACCGTAACATACGTAATTTTTCAATGTTAGCCTTTTATGCGATGCTAAAAACACTACTATAATTTAACACAACTAAAAAGAGAATGCAACACCGTAGGAAAAAGAAATCAAGAAAAAATACTTGACACTATATGTCAATGAAGAAAAGGTGAAATCAAGAAAAATTGCTTGACATATTATAGTGGTACATGTTGTATAATAACAATGGACTATTTTGCTCATCATAAAAAAATGTAATTTAAAACATAAAATATGAGAGTGAAAAAGAAAGAACGATGGAATTTTCTTTAAAAAGATTATATGATAGTAACTAAAGTAGTCTAGCTCACTTTCACCATTTATGAAGGGGGAAACGAGATGTCAATTGAAATTAAAACGAAGTACGGTCAAATTGATATTAGTACAGATGTAATTGCAACAATTGCTGGAGGTGCCGCAGTAGATTGCTACGGTATCGTAGGTATGGCATCAAAAAATCAGTTAAAAGATGGATTAACAGAAATTTTACGAAAAGAAAACTTCACTAGAGGCGTTATTGTTCGTAAAAATGAAGATGAAGTACATATTGATATGTATATTATTGTGAGCTATGGTACGAAAATTTCAGAAGTAGCACATAACGTGCAGACTAAAGTGAAATATACATTAGATCAAACTGTAGGACTAGCAGTAGATTCTGTAAACATCTACGTACAAGGAGTTAAAGTAATAAACTTGTAATGTGCATTAAGGAGGAAAATCTGTGTCAATTCAAAAAATTGATGGAAAACGTTTATCACAAATGATCATTCAAGGAGCCAATAATTTAACAAATAATGTTCAGCTTGTTGATGCATTAAACGTATTCCCAGTTCCAGATGGCGATACCGGTACAAACATGAACTTATCAATGACTTCAGGCGCGCGTGAAGTGAAAGCAAATCCTTCACAGCATGCTGGTAAAGTTGGTGTAAGTTTAGCCAAAGGATTATTAATGGGAGCTCGTGGTAACTCTGGGGTTATTTTATCTCAGTTATTCCGTGGTTTCTCTAAATCCATTGAACAAAAAGAAGAATTAACGACAGTTGATTTTGCTGCAGCTTTAGAAGCTGGAGTAGAGGCAGCTTACAAAGCGGTTATGAAACCAATTGAAGGAACGATTTTAACGGTTGCAAGAGAAACGGGTAAATATGCAGTGACAGTTGCGAAAAAACAGCGCGACTTTGTTTTGTTTATGGAAGACGTTGTAAAAGAAGCGAACGCATCGTTAAATCGTACGCCAGATTTATTACCTGTATTAAAACAAGTTGGCGTTGTAGATAGCGGTGGTAAAGGTCTTGTTGTTGTATATGAAGGGTTTTTAGCTGACTTAAAAGGAGAAACGATTTCTTCTAATATGCCTGCCCAATCATCTATGAATGACATGGTACGTGCAGAACATCACCGTAGTGTACAAAGCCAATTGAGTACAGAAGATATTAAGTATGGATATTGTACGGAATTCATGGTGAAATTAGAGCCTGAAAAAATGAAGGAACATAATTTCTCTGAACAAAAATTCCGTGAAGATATTAGTGTGTACGGAGATTCACTACTTGTTGTATCGGATGATGAGGTTGTAAAGGTTCATATTCATGCGGAACATCCTGGAGATCCTATGAACTATGGACAACGTTACGGTAGTCTAATTAAGATCAAAGTAGAAAATATGCGTGAACAGCATACTGCTTTATTAGATGAACCTACCATGGTACCTGAACAAACGAATCAGCCAATAGAGAAACAACCGTATGGTATTGTAACTGTAGCTATGGGATCGGGTATTAAAACTCTATTTGAGAGCATTGGTGCAACGAAAGTTATCGAAGGTGGCCAAACGATGAATCCGAGTACGGAGGATATTGTGAAGGCGATTGAAGAGGCGAATGCTGAAAAAATCATCATCTTACCAAATAACGGGAATATCGTGATGGCAGCAGAACAAGCAGCGTCAGTTGTAGAACAAGAAGTTATTGTTATTCGTTCAAAAACAGTTCCTCAAGGTATGGCTGCAATGTTAGCATTTAATCCAGTTGGAACGCTAGAAGAGAATGAAGAAAACATGAAAGAAGCTTTAGCTCATGTGAAAACAGGTCAGATTACGTATGCTGTTCGTGATACGGAAATTGACGGTGTAGCGATTCAAAAAGATGATTTCATGTGTATTGCAGATGGAAAAATTGTATCTACAAATGCTGAGAAAGTAGGAGCTGCAAAGCAATTACTAGAAGCGTTAATTGATGAGGATTCTGAAATCGTAACGATTCTACAAGGTGAAGATGCAACAGATGAAGAAGTGGCTAAATTAGTTGCGTTTGTAGAAGAGAACTTTGAAGATGCAGAAGTAGAAGTACATGCAGGGAACCAACCGGTGTATTCTTTCATCTTCTCTGTAGAATAAGAAAAGATTCGATTTGAAAATAAATGGGTTACTTACTTGCTAATGGATAAGAAATAGTGATATGAAGTTTATTACTAGTTTTTATCCAAAAGGCTAGCATATTGATGATAGAAAAGAGCCTTGCTGCTAATAGTGAGGCTCTTTTCTTACGTATTGTACAACTTTGTTTTATCCCGCTATTTGTGGGCGGTAAAACTTCCACCCCCTATATTCGGCTGGAGCAAAGAAGTTAAGTGGGAGAATAACTGCCCGTAACCCCCCAATGATTATAGTTTCACTTTATATAGAGGGATTAGAGTAGTTTCTCTTAGAATGCCTATGATAGAATATATAAGGTGAAAGAGAGCGATTACAGATGTCAATGATATTAATGGATAATCAATAGAATGAATCAAAGAAAATAATGTGACGGAGCGTGAGAATCTTGAATGAAGTTGTACAAGTTCCTGTTACGGATGTAAAGGGAATCGGAGGAGAAACATCTGAGTTGTTACACGAGATGGGAATTTATACAGTTTCTCATCTATTAGAACATTTTCCGTACCGCTATGAAGACTATGCGATGAAAGATCTTGCTGAAGTAAAGCATGACGAGCGTGTAACGGTTGAGGGGAAAGTTCATAGTGCTCCTTTACTGCAATATTATGGGAAGAAGAAGTCACGTCTTACAGTTCGTGTTCTCGTCGGTCGTTATTTAATTACAGCTGTATGTTTTAATAGACCATACTATAAACAAAAGTTAAATTTAGATGAAACGGTAACGATTACTGGTAAATGGGATCAGCATCGTCAAACAATTGCTGTATCAGAACTGAATTTCGGACCGGTTGTACGACAACAAGAAGTAGAACCTGTATATTCAGTGAAAGGAAAACTGACAGTAAAACAGATGCGCCGGTTTGTTGCACAAGCATTTAAGGAGTATGGAGATTCTATAGTCGAAGTGTTACCAGATGGTTTGTTAAGTCGATATAAATTATTATCACGCTATGAAGCGCTCAGAGGGTTACATTTTCCAGTGGGACAGGAAGACTTAAAGCAAGCGCGTCGCCGTTTTGTATATGAGGAGTTTTTCTTGTTTCAGTTGAAAATGCAAACATTACGGAAAATGGAAAGGGAAAACTCGAAAGGGACGAAAAAGGAAATTTCATTAGTAGAATTGCAAGAGTTTACTGATGCGCTTCCGTTTCCATTAACTGGCGCACAACGCCGGGTTGTAGATGAAATAATGAAAGATATGATATCTCCGTACCGAATGAATCGATTATTGCAAGGGGATGTAGGTTCTGGGAAAACAGTTGTGGCTGCGATTGCTCTTTATGCGGCGAAATTGGCTCATTATCAAGGTGCTTTGATGGTTCCTACAGAAATTTTAGCCGAGCAACATTATCAGTCGCTCGCGGAGACGTTTTCACATTTCGGTATGAAGGTTGAATTGCTAACAAGTTCTGTTAAAGGTGCGAGACGTCGAGAAATTTTGTCGAGATTAGAACAGGGAGAAGTAGACATCCTTGTTGGAACGCACGCTTTAATTCAAGACGAAGTTATATTTCATAGGTTAGGTCTCGTTATTACCGATGAACAGCATCGATTTGGTGTGGGGCAGCGCCGGGTTTTACGTGAGAAAGGTGAAAGTCCAGATGTATTGTTTATGACGGCGACCCCAATCCCGCGTACGTTAGCTATCACTGCATTTGGAGAGATGGACGTTTCTATTATTGACGAAATGCCAGCTGGTAGAAAGGTAATCGAAACGTACTGGGCAAAACATGATATGTTAGATCGTGTCCTCGGCTTTGTGGAGAAAGAGATAAAAAAAGGAAGACAGGCATATGTTATTTGCCCTCTTATTGAAGAGTCTGAGAAGCTTGATGTACAAAATGCTATCGACTTACATAGTATGCTGACTCATCATTATCAAGGGAAATGCCAAGTTGGATTAATGCATGGGAGACTATCATCTCAAGAAAAAGAAGAGATAATGGGACAGTTTAGTGAAAATAAAGTGCAAATTCTTGTGTCGACAACAGTTGTTGAAGTAGGCGTGAATGTACCAAATGCGACTGTTATGGTTATTTATGACGCGGAACGTTTCGGTTTATCGCAGCTCCATCAGCTGAGGGGGCGTGTTGGGCGTGGTAGTGAACAATCATATTGTTTATTAATTGCGGACCCGAAATCAGAAACGGGAAAAGAAAGAATGCGCATTATGACTGAAACAAATGATGGATTTGTATTGTCAGAAAAAGATTTAGAGTTACGAGGTCCTGGGGATTTCTTTGGAAGTAAGCAAAGTGGTCTACCAGAATTTAAGGTTGCTGATATGGTACATGATTATCGGGCGTTAGAAACAGCAAGACAAGATGCAGCGATACTAGTTGATTCAGAAGCGTTTTGGCATAATGATCAGTATGCTTCGCTGCGTACTTATCTTGATGGGACAGGTGTGTTCCAGGGAGAGAAGCTCGATTAAAAGGAGTCTGCAAAAGTTTTTGTTGCATTCTACTTTTAATGATTATATACTACTTTTAGTACCTAGTCATAAAAATGGATGGTGCGGTATGAAAAAAAGAAGAAGTAAAAAAGAAAGACAAGAATTATTACAACAAACAATAGAAACGAATCCTTTTATAACGGATGAAGATTTAGCGGAAAAATTTCAAGTGAGCATACAAACTGTTCGTCTTGATCGTATGGAATTATCTATTCCTGAATTAAGAGAACGAATTAAGCATGTGGCTACAAAACAACATGAAGAAGATGTGAAATCTTTACCGTTAGAAGAGGTTGTCGGAGAAATTATTGATATAGAATTAGATAGACATGCGATTTCTATCTTTGAAGTAAAGGTGGAACATGTATTTAAAAGAAATCAAATTGCTCGTGGGCATCATTTGTTTGCACAAGCAAACTCACTAGCTGTTGCGGTTATTGATGAAGAATTAGCTTTAACTGCAAAGTCCACCATTCGATATATTCGTCCTGTAAAATTAGGAGAGCGTGTTGTTGCAAAAGTACGTGTTGAAGATGTAGAGAATGATAAAGGACGGACGGTTGTCAAAGTGCGTAGCTTTGTTGGAGAAGAACTTGTCTTTACAGGCACTTTTGAAATGTATCGATCTAGTAATTATAGTGAGGAAGGTAACAACTTATGAAAATCGCAATAGATGTAATGGGCGGCGATCATGCACCAAAGGCTGTAGTATTAGGAGCAATGAAAGCTATTAAGGAATACTCAGATTTACATATTACGTTAGTAGGGAAAGAAGAGGGGATTCGTCAATATTTAACGAGTGAAGAGCGAATTACTATACTTCATACGGACGAAAAAATCGAATCGACAGACGAACCAGTAAGAGCGGTTCGTCGAAAAAAACAAGCTTCAATGGTACTAGCGGCGCAGCAAGTAAAAGACGGCGTAGCGGATGCTTGTATATCAGCAGGTAGTACAGGAGCTTTGATGGCAGCTGGATTGTTTGTTGTTGGTCGTATGGAAGGAATTGAACGACCAGCTTTATCGCCTACAATGCCAACTGTTGATGGAGAAGGTTTTGTTATGTTAGATGTTGGAGCCAACGTTGATGCAAAACCAATTCATTTATATCAATATGCAGTAATGGGCTCTGTTTACGCAGAGAAGGTAAGAGGAATTAAAAATCCACGCGTTGGACTTTTAAACGTTGGAACAGAGGATGGTAAAGGAAACGAGCTTTCAAAACAAGTCTTTGCTATGCTCAAGGATGCACCAATTAATTTCGTTGGAAACGTTGAATCAAGAGATTTATTGCAAGGTGTAGCAGACGTTGTTGTATGTGATGGTTTTACGGGTAATGTAGCGCTAAAATCATTAGAAGGAACAGCACTTGCGTTATTTTCTATGTTAAAAGAACAATTAATGAGTTCGTTAACGAGCAAATTAGCAGCAGCGGTATTAAAACCAAAACTTATGGTATTGAAAGATAAAATGGATTATTCGGAGTATGGAGGAGCGGCGTTGTTTGGATTGAAAGCTCCTGTCATTAAGGCTCACGGTTCTTCTAATGACCAATCGATATTTAGTGCGATCCGTCAAACGAGAGAAATGGTAGCGAAAGAAGTAATTCCTACAATTTCAAGTGTAATGGAGAAGGAGCCGCTTCAATAAGAGGAGGATTTGAAATGGGAAAAATAGCATTTCTTTTTCCGGGCCAAGGTTCACAGGCAGTTGGAATGGGTAGACAGTTAGCGGAGAATAATAAAGAGGTTGCGAAAGTGTTTGCAAAAGCGGATGAGGTTTTGCATGATTCTCTTTCAGAAGTGATTTTTGAAGGACCGCAAGAAAATTTAACATTAACGACAAATGCGCAGCCGGCACTATTAACAACGAGCTTTGCAATTTTAACAGCTTTGAAGGAGTATGATATTACACCTGATTTTGTCGCAGGACATAGTTTAGGTGAATATAGCGCTCTTGTAGCTGCTGGTGCATTAACATTCGAAGACGCTGTATATGCTGTAAGGAAACGCGGGGAATATATGGAAGAAGCTGTTCCAGGCGGGGAAGGTGCAATGGCAGCTATTTTAGGTGCGGATCCGGATATGCTGAAACGAGTTACAGAAGAAGTAACAAGTGAAGGATATGCAGTACAAATTGCTAATATGAATAGTACGAAGCAAATTGTTATTTCTGGAACAAAGCAAGGAGTAGAACTTGCTTCTCAAAGAGCGAAAGAAAATGGTGCTAAAAGAGCAATTCCGCTCAAAGTAAGTGGACCGTTTCATTCCTCGCTTATGAAACCAGCTGCTGAGAAATTCCAAAGTGTTTTAAATGAAATTACAATTCAAGACACGAATATTCCTGTTATTGCAAATGTTACGGCAGATGTTATTACGAGTGGTACAGATATTCAAGCAAAGCTAATTGAACAGCTCTATTCGCCTGTATTATGGTACCCATCTATTGAGTATATGGTGAATCAAGGGGTAGATACATTTATTGAAATCGGACCTGGAAAAGTACTTGCTGGTCTTATGAAGTCGATTGATTCTTCAGTGAAAGCATATGCGGTATATGATGAAGAGACATTAAAAGATACCATTTCAAATTTGAGAGGAGAAAGCTGATGTTAAAAGGGAAAGTAGCATTAGTAACTGGTGCTTCACGTGGGATTGGTCGTGCGATTGCTATTGATTTAGCGAAACAAGGGGCAAATGTTGTAGTAAATTATGCTGGTAATGAGCAAAAGGCGAATGAAGTAGTTGATGAAATAAAGAAATTAGGTTCAGATGCCATTGCAGTAAGAGCAGATGTTGCAAATGCTGATGATGTTACTGCAATGGTGAAACAAACTGTAGATACGTTTGGACAAGTTGATATTCTTGTAAATAACGCTGGTGTAACAAAAGATAATTTATTAATGCGTATGAAAGAAGAAGAATGGGATACAGTTATTAATACAAACTTAAAAGGTGTTTTCTTATGTACGAAAGCAGTATCGCGCTATATGATGCGTCAACGTCATGGACGTATTATTAATATCGCTTCTGTTGTTGGTGTAACAGGAAACCCAGGACAAGCAAATTATGTTGCTGCTAAAGCTGGTGTAATTGGATTAACAAAAACATCAGCAAAAGAATTAGCGAGCCGAAATATTACTGTAAATGCAATTGCTCCAGGGTTTATTGCGACTGATATGACGGATGTATTAGATGAAAATATAAAAGCCGAAATGTTAAAATTAATTCCTGCAGCTCAGTTTGGAGAAGCACAAGATATCGCAAATACTGTAACGTTTTTTGCTTCTGATCAAAGTAAATATGTTACAGGTCAAACGTTAAATGTTGATGGCGGTATGGTAATGTAATAAAAGAATCGATTTCACCTAGTTTTTTTGGACAATATTTTATATAATATTTGAGGGGAGGTGAATAGAATGGCAGATGTTTTAGAGCGTGTAACCAAAATTGTCGTTGATCGTTTAGGAGTAGAAGAAACTGAAGTAGTACCAGCTGCAAGCTTCAAAGAAGATTTAGGCGCAGACTCCCTAGATGTAGTAGAACTTGTAATGCAATTAGAAGATGAATTTGAAATGGAAATTTCTGATGAAGATGCTGAAAAGATTGCTACTGTTGGCGATGCTGTGACTTACATAGAGAGTCATCTATAATGCTTAAGTGAAGTCCCGTTTTTTAACGGGGCTTCTCGGCTTATATCTGGAGGGACCTATGCCGTACCGAAAACATAAAGAAAAAAAATACGAAGCAAAATATCGTGAAGCTTTTAAAGTATTTCAAGAAAAGATAGGTATTACGTTTACAGATGAAAAATTATTGATTCAAGCATTTACGCATTCATCGTATGTGAATGAGCATCGAAAAAAACCGCATGAGGACAATGAGCGTCTTGAGTTTCTTGGCGATGCTGTATTGGAACTCACTGTATCACAGTATCTGTTTCAAAAATATCCGACAATGAGCGAAGGAGAGTTAACAAAACTACGTGCAGCTATTGTATGTGAGCCATCTCTTGTTCGTTTTGCAAACGAAATGTCATTTGGTAGCCTTGTTTTATTAGGGAAAGGTGAGGAAATGACGGGTGGACGTGAACGACCAGCTTTATTAGCGGATGTCTTTGAAGCGTTTATTGGTGCCCTTTATCTTGATCAAGGGCTAGAAACAGTTTGGGGATACTTAAAAGAAGTTGTATATCCAAAAATTAATGAAGGTGCTTTTTCTCATGTGATGGATTATAAGAGTCAATTGCAAGAATTGATTCAGCGTGATGGTAGTGGCAATATTGAGTATCAAATTTTGCAAGAAAAAGGACCGGCCCACAACCGAGAATTTGTGTCCCGTGTAACTTTAAATAATGAGGCATTAGGTCTTGGAAGTGGTAAGTCAAAAAAAGAGGCAGAGCAACAAGCTGCTGCAGAAGCATTGAAAAAATTAAAAGAACAATCATGAGGAATCCCCCTTTGAATGAGGGGGATTCCTTATGCATAGAATGAAACTTTCCTTTTATTTATAAATAAAAGGAGTGGGAAATCCGTATAGTAGTTTGTTTTCGTACAAACAACGTTTACAACAACGGAGAATAGGAGGAAGGCCTTTCGTGTTTTTAAAAAGATTAGAAATAGCAGGATTTAAGTCTTTTGCTGAGCGTGTATCTGTCGATTTTGTTCCAGGTGTAACTTCTGTAGTAGGACCTAACGGGAGCGGGAAAAGTAATATTACTGATGCAATTCGCTGGGTACTTGGTGAACAATCTGCAAAGTCATTACGCGGTGCAAAGATGGAGGATATTATTTTTGCCGGCAGTGATACGAGAAGAGCGGTTAATGTTGCTGAAGTTACATTAACTTTAAATAATGAAGACCAACGCTTACCGATTGAGTATAACGAGGTGTGTGTAACGCGTCGTGTATCTCGTTCGGGTGATAGTGATTTTTATATTAATAAACAATCTTGTAGATTAAAAGATATTATTGATTTATTTATGGACTCTGGTATGGGAAGGGAAGCTTTTTCGATTATTAGCCAGGGGAAAGTCGAAGAGATTTTGAGTAGTAAATCAGAAGAACGTCGTGGTGTATTTGAAGAAGCTGCGGGTGTGCTGAAATACAAACTTCGTAAAAAGAAAGCTGAAGGGAAATTGGCGGAAACACAAGAAAACTTAAATCGTGTACAAGATATTATTCACGAATTAAGTAGTCAAGTAGAACCACTAGAAAGACAAGCTTCTATTGCGAAAGATTATCTTGAGAAAAAAGAAGAATTAGAGAAAGTAGAAGCTGCGCTTATTGTACATGAAATTGAAGAATTACATGAAAAGTGGGAAGCGCTTCGAAATCAATTTGGGCATAATAAAGATGAAGAAGCTAAAATGTCGGCGAACTTACAAAAAAGTGAAGAAGAGCTTGAGGAATTACGCGGGCAATTACAAGCCGTTGATGAATCTGTAAATTCCTTACAAGAAGTTCTACTTCTGTCTAGTAAAGAACTAGAAAAACTAGAAGGGCAACGCGAGCTGTTAAAGGAAAGAAAGCAAAATGCAACGACACATTGTGCGCAGCTTGAAAAGCTAATTGTTGAGTTAACAGAGAAAACTACAAGTTATGATGGCGAAATTGAAACAAGTACAGAAGCTTTAATGCAATTTGTGAATCAAGTAAAAGAGTTGGAGAAGAAATTGCATGATAACGAGCAATTACTTGCGACTTTTGCTGAGAATTTAGAGGAACAAATTGAGAATTTAAAAGGTGACTATATTGAACTTTTAAATCAACAAGCAAGTCTTCGTAATGAATTATCTATGATTGAAGAACAATCAAAACAGCAAAACTCTAAAAACGAACGACTTGATGAAGAAAATGAAAAGTATGTACAGATGCGTGTGGAAATTACAGCAAAAAAGGCGAAACTTGTAGACAGTTATGAGCAAGCGAGAGAGAAAATAGCTGGCATTATTTCTAACATACAGAAGACAGAAATGGCACTTGGGAAATGTAAGTCACAGTATAGTGAAAATGAAACGAAACTGTATCAAGCGTATCAATTTGTGCAACAGGCGCGCTCTCGGAAAGAAATGTTAGAAGAGATGCAAGAGGACTACTCTGGCTTCTATCAAGGGGTACGTGAAGTATTAAAGGCTAGAGAAAATAGACTACAAGGTATTGAGGGAGCTGTTGCAGAACTTCTGACTGTGCCGAAAGAATATGAAATCGCAATGGAAATCGCCCTTGGGGCAGCGATGCAACATATCGTAGTACAAACAGAAGAGCATGCTCGTAATGCAATTGCATTTTTAAAGCAAAATAAACATGGCCGTGCAACGTTTTTACCTCAAGCTGTTATTAAAAGCCGATCGCTATCATTTGATCAATTACGCATTGTGAATCAGCATCCATCGTTTGTCGGTGTAGCGGCAGAACTTGTGCAGTACAATAATAAATATGAGAATGTAGTTTCAAGTTTATTAGGTACAGTTGTTGTTGCGAAAGATTTACGCGGAGCAAATGAGTTAGCGAAACAACTGCAATACCGCTATCGTATTGTAACACTCGAAGGTGACGTAGTGAACCCGGGTGGTTCTATGACGGGTGGAGCTGTAAAACAGGCGAAATCCTCTTTATTGGGACGTCAACGTGAACTTGAAGAGTGGACTAAGAAGCTAACTGACATGGAAGAAAAAACAACGAAGCTAGAAAACTTTGTTAAAGCAGTAAAGCAAGAGATTCAAGAAAAAGAAGTACAAATACGAGAGCTACGCCAAGGTGTAGAGACCGAACGTGTAGATGAACAGAAGCTAAGAGAAGAAATTAATCGTTTAGAATTAGATGAACATCGTATTAATGATCGTTTATCGATTTACGATTTAGAGATTGAAGGATTTTTACAAGATCAAGTAAAAATGCAAGGGCGCAAAGAAGAGTTAGAAAAGATTTTAGCGACTCTTCAAGCTGAGATTGGGGAATTAGATAGCAAAATCGTCGTTTTAACGAAACAAAAAAGTGAACAATATTCTTCAAAAGAAAAAGTTCAGAAGGAAATGACGGAGCTAAAAGTACAAGCTGCTGAACAACAACAACGTTTGTCTAATCAAAAAGAAAAAGTCGAACGATTGACGAAGGAAAAAGAAGAGACTGATGCGACGCTTGTAAAAACGAAAGAAGATTTAGCGTTCTTAAAGCAAGAGATGACATCTAATTCAAGTGGCGAAGAACAAATTACGAATATGATTGAGAAGAAAGCGTATGATCGTAATCAAACTTCGGAGTTAATTCGTTCTCGTCGTGAACAACGCGTATCATTGCAAGAAAGAGTCGAGCATTTAGAGCGCGGTGTGAAAGAAACAATAGGTAAACATAAATATATTCTTGAGATGCTGAAAGATCAAGAAGTGAAAATTAACCGACTTGATGTAGAGCTGGAAAATAGATTGCAACATTTACGTGAAACATATACTATTTCATTTGAAGCAGCAAAACTTAAGTATACAATGATGATGCCTGCAGAAGATGCACGTAAAAAGGTGAAACTAATTAAACTATCCATTGAAGAGTTAGGCGCAGTAAATTTAGGGGCAATTGATGAGTATGAACGTGTAGCAGAGCGCCATACATTCTTATTAGAGCAAAGAGATGACCTAGAAGAAGCGAAATCGACATTGCATCAACTTATTACGGAAATGGATGAAGAGATGAAAAAACGCTTTTCTACTACGTTCGAAGGGATTCGAACAGAGTTTCAATCTGTATTCTCTGAATTATTCGGGGGCGGTAGAGCGGATTTAGTAATGACAAACCCAGAAGATTTACTAAATACGGGTATTGATATTGTAGCGCAACCACCAGGGAAGAAACTACAAAATTTAGGTTTACTTTCAGGGGGAGAGCGTGCTTTAACGGCAATTGCGCTCTTATTTGGTATTTTAAAAGTACGCCCAGTTCCATTCTGTGTTCTAGATGAAGTGGAAGCAGCTCTTGATGAGGCAAACGTTGCTCGTTTTGCGCAGTATTTAAAGAAATTTAGTGATGAAACGCAGTTTATTGTAATTACACACCGAAAAGGTACAATGGAAGAGTCTGATGTATTGTACGGTGTAACAATGCAAGAATCAGGGGTGTCGAAGCTTGTTTCTGTTCGTTTAGATGATGGCGAAGAACTTGTTGCAAGTAGATAGGAAGGATGGGAAGTATGAGCTTTTTAAAAAAATTAAAAGAAAAAATTTCAAAACAAACGGATACGGTAACAGAGAAGTTTAAACAAGGATTAGAAAAAACGAGAAATTCATTTGCTGATAAAGTAAATGACTTAGTGTACCGTTACCGCAAAATAGACGAAGATTTCTTTGAAGAATTAGAAGAAATTTTAATTAGTGCGGATGTCGGAGTTTCGACAGTGATGGAATTAATTGATCAGTTGAAAGAAGAAGTGCAACGTCGTAACATTCAAGATCCGAAAGAAGTACAGGCTGTTATTTCTGAAAAGCTAGTGGGCATTTACAAAGGTGACAGCGATTTTAGTAATGAAGTTAATATACAAGAGGATCAATTAACAGTAGTTTTATTTGTTGGTGTGAATGGTGTGGGGAAAACGACGACGATTGGTAAGCTTGCACATAAATTTAAATCAGAAGGTAAGTCTGTCCTATTGGCGGCAGGAGATACATTCCGTGCTGGGGCGATTGAGCAATTAGAAGTATGGGGCGATCGTGTTGGTGTAGAAGTAATTAAGCAAGGATCAGGATCTGATCCAGCGGCTGTTATGTATGATGCTGTACAAGCGGCAAAGGCCCGTAAAGTGGATGTATTGCTATGTGATACAGCGGGACGCTTACAAAATAAAGTAAACTTAATGAATGAGTTAGAGAAAGTGAAGCGTGTAATTGAGCGTGAAGTACCAGGGGCTCCTCATGAAGTATTACTTGTTATTGATGCAACAACAGGGCAAAATGGTTTAAGCCAAGCGAAAACATTCCGTGAAGCAACGAATGTTACTGGTATTGTTTTAACGAAGTTAGATGGAACTGCTAAAGGTGGTATCGTCTTAGCGATTCGTAACGAAATGGATGTTCCGGTGAAATTTGTTGGGCTAGGAGAGCAAATGGATGATCTGCAACAGTTTGATCCAGAACAATATGTTTATGGTTTGTTTGCGAACGTAGTAGAAACAGAAGAAGTGTAAGTGAAAGAAGTGGTATTTCCGCTTCTTTTTTTATAAAAATATGTGATGTTAAGAAAAAAACTTGACACTCTTTTATACTCCATGTAAACTAAGTCATGTAAAGGGAAATCACTTAACAAAGGATGATCCAACATGCTCGAGAAAACAACGAGAATGAACTATTTATTTGATTTTTATCAATCGTTGTTAACGCAAAAACAAAGAAGTTATATGTCGCTTTATTATCTAGATGATTTATCTCTTGGTGAAATTGCGGAAGAATTTGATGTAAGTCGCCAAGCCGTGTATGATAACATTAAACGGACTGAAGCGATGCTTGAAGAATATGAAGATAAATTAGTATTACTTCAAAAGTTTCAAGAGCGACAGCGACTTGTTGCAAAGCTAAAACAGCTACTCAGCGAAGAAGAGCATGTGAATGAAGAAATGAAACAAGTTGTTGAAGCTATCGAAAAATTAGATTAGGAGGGCGGCAATATGGCATTTGAAGGATTAGCCGACCGACTTCAACAGACAATGCAAAAAATCCGCGGCAAAGGAAAAGTTTCTGAAGCCGATGTAAAAGAAATGATGAGAGAAGTTCGTCTAGCTCTTTTAGAAGCGGATGTTAACTTTAAAGTAGTAAAAGATTTTATAAAGCGTGTGTCTGAGCGTGCTGTCGGACAAGATGTAATGAAAAGTTTGACACCTGGACAACAAGTAATTAAAATCGTACAGGAAGAACTTACAGAACTTATGGGCGGAGAGCAAAGCAAAATTGCTGTTGCTAATAAGCCACCTACTGTTATAATGATGGTTGGTCTGCAAGGTGCGGGTAAAACAACGACGACAGGTAAGCTTGCAAATTTGCTTCGTAAAAAGCATAATCGTAAACCGATGCTTGTTGCAGCGGATATTTACCGTCCAGCAGCGATTAAACAGCTTGAAACATTAGGGAAGCAATTGGACATGCCTGTTTTCTCTTTAGGAGATCAAGTAAGTCCGGTTGAAATTGCGAAACAAGCGATTGCGAAAGCAAAAGAAGATCATCACGATTACGTTTTAATCGATACAGCGGGTCGCCTGCATATTGATGAAGAACTAATGGGTGAATTAGCGAAAGTCAAAGAAGTTGCGAAGCCGGATGAAATTTTCCTTGTTGTCGATGCGATGACAGGACAAGACGCGGTAAATGTAGCACAAAGTTTCCATGAACAGTTAGGATTAACAGGTGTTGTACTAACGAAATTAGATGGTGATACGCGCGGTGGTGCGGCATTATCTATTAAGGCTGTAACAAATACACCAATTAAATTTGCTGGTATGGGTGAAAAACTAGATGCAATTGAAGCGTTCCATCCAGAACGTATGGCATCCCGTATTTTAGGGATGGGCGACGTCTTAACATTAATTGAAAAAGCGCAAGCTACAGTTGATGAAGAGAAAGCAAAAGAACTTGAGCAAAAAATGCGTACGCTTTCGTTTACGCTTGACGATTTCCTAGAACAACTTGGACAAGTGCGTCAACTTGGACCACTTGACGAATTGTTAGGAATGCTTCCTGGTGCAAATAAAATTAAAGGGCTGAAAAATGCACAAGTTGATGAAAAACAAATTGGGCATATTGAGGCAATTATTCGTTCTATGACTAAAGTAGAACGAGAACAACCGGAAATAATCAATGCTAGTCGTAAAAAGCGCATTGCCAAAGGTAGCGGTACAACGGTACAAGAAATCAATCGTCTAATCAAGCAATTTGATGATATGAAAAAAATGATGAAGACGATGACGGGAATGCAAAAAGGTAAGAAAAAAGGACTAGGTGGATTGAAGTTTCCATTCATGTAAGGAAAAAAGATGGCTCTGTTAAGAAAAAATACTTTACAAAGCAATAGTCTTTTTGCTAATATAATTATCTGTGTGAAATAAATTCGGAGGTGCTTTATAAATGGCAGTTAAAATTCGTTTAAAACGTATGGGAGCTAAAAAAACTCCTTTCTATCGTGTAGTTGTTGCAGATTCTCGTTCTCCTCGTGACGGACGTTTCATTGAGGAAATCGGTACTTACAATCCGGTTGCTCAACCAGCGGAAATTAAGATCAACGAAGAAGCAGCATTAAAATGGTTAGGAAATGGTGCTAAACCATCTGATACAGTTCGTAACCTTTTCTCTAACCAAGGTATCATGGAGAAATTCCACTTATCTAAACAAGGTAAGTAATTGAGGCAATGACAATGAAAATGTTAGTCGAGACAATTGTTAAACCTCTTGTGGATCATCCTGGAGATGTAAAAGTTACACAGGAACTTTGCAACGGAGAAATAAAGTATCGATTAACTGTACATCCTGAGGATGTTGGAAAAGTCATTGGAAAGCAAGGGAAAGTTGCGAAAGCGATTAGAATGCTCTTGTATTCAGTGGGACATCATAATGATGAGAACGTCACACTGGAAATTCAATAAACGTAAAAAGGGCGAGGAGTTATTTCCTCTCCCTTTTTTAACATTTAAAGAGAAATTGCATGTTCCATATATAAAATGGAAATGCTTAATTTATATAGAAACCAGGGGTGACATACTATTTATGACAAAGTGGTTTAATGTAGGGAAAATTGTAAATACTCATGGCGTAAAAGGAGAAATTCGTGTTATTTCTCGTACTGATTTTCCAGAAGAGCGATATAAAGTAGGGAACACGTTATACATATGGGATGAGAAAGGTACAGACTATCTTACAGTGAAGGTAACTTCTCATCGTCAACATAAGACATTTGATTTATTAACACTTGAAGGATACAACAATGTAGATGAAGTAGAGAAGTTAAAAGGTTCTTTAATAAAAGTACCAGAAGAGCAGTTAGGCGAACTAGCTGAAGGCGAATACTACTACCATGAAATTATTGGTTGCAACGTTGTAACGGAAGAAGGAGAAGCGTTAGGGACAATCAAAGAGATTCTATCTCCTGGTGCGAATGACGTTTGGGTGATTAAACGTCCAAAGGGTCAAGATTTGTTAATTCCTTATATTGATGACGTTGTACTTCAAGTTAACATTGAAAATAAATTAGTAACCATTCATGTAATGGAAGGGCTACTATAATGAAAATTGACATTTTAACATTGTTTCCAGATATGTTTACGGGTGTATTTGGGTCTTCAATTTTAAAGAAAGCACAAGAAAAAGAAGCGGTAGAGCTTCGTGTTGTCAATTTTCGTGAGTATACAACTAGTAAGCATAATAGTGTAGATGATTATCCGTATGGTGGGGGCGCTGGTATGGTATTAACCCCACAGCCTATCTTTGACGCAGTAGAAGAGTTAACGAAGGAAACAGACCGTAAGCCGAGAATCGTCTTAATGTGTCCACAAGGAGAGCGTTTCACGCAGAAGAAGGCAGAAGAGCTTGCTGGAGAAGAGCATGTTATTTTTGTATGTGGCCATTATGAAGGATACGATGAACGAATTCGTGAGCATCTTGTAACAGATGAGATTTCTATTGGGGATTACGTATTAACGGGTGGAGAATTGGCTTCTATGGTAGTCACTGACAGTGTTGTACGTCTTTTGCCAGGAGTACTTGGGAATCAAACGTCACAAGTGGAAGACTCTTTTAGCACAGGTTTGTTAGAGCACCCACATTATACACGTCCTGCTGATTTTCGTGGTATGAAGGTACCGGATGTACTAATGTCAGGAAATCATAAAAACATTGATGAATGGCGCCATAAAGAGTCACTACGTCGTACGTACACACGTAGACCGGATTTACTGGAAGAACGAGAATTATCTAAGCAAGAAGAGAAATGGCTGGAACAGATTAAAGAAGACCGATAAGGGCTTGATATATTTTCTATTGCAACAGTCCTAGCAATATGCTATTATAACATTTGTGCTACTGAAATCAGTAGCCGTATTAACGATGTTCCGCTGTAATTTAATAAGACTTTATAAGAGCATCTGTTTAAAGGAGAGAATTTAATATGCAACAATTAATCACAGAAATCACAAAAGGCCAATTGAAAACTGACCTTCCTTCATTCCGTCCTGGAGACACTTTACGTGTACACGTAAAAGTAGTTGAGGGAACTCGTGAAAGAATTCAGCTTTTCGAAGGTGTTGTAATTAAACGTCGTGGTGGCGGAATCAGTGAAACATTCACAGTTCGTAAGATTTCTTACGGTGTAGGTGTTGAGCGTACATTCCCAGTTCACACGCCAAGAATCGCGAACATCGAAGTACTTCGCCGTGGTAAAGTACGTCGTGCTAAGTTATACTACTTACGTAACCTTCGCGGTAAAAAAGCACGTATTAAAGAAATTCGATAAGACATGTATGGGAGCTTGTAAATACACAAGCTCCCTTTTTCCAATCTATATGAAATTTTGGTATAATACGAGCAGCTTACATAACAGTGGAGGGGAAAGCATGAAGAAAGAGAAGAGCTCACTTTGGGAATGGATCAAAGCAATTTTGATTGCTGTTGTATTAGCGGGCGTAATTAGACAGTTTTTCTTTGCCCCAATTCTCGTAGACGGTGTATCGATGTCGCCGACTTTACATGACCGTGATCGAATGATTGTTAATAAAATTGGCTATCACATAGGTGATCCGAAACGCTTTGATATTATTGTATTCCGAGCGACGGAAGAAAAAGATTATATTAAGCGTATTATTGGCCTGCCAGGCGACGAAATCGAATACCGTAATGATAAACTATATGTTAACGGGAAACCTTATGAGGAGCCGTATTTAGATAAGCAGAAAAAACAACTTGCTGACGGACCGCTTACATATGATTTTACTCTTGAAGAAATGACAGGAAAGAAAACTGTTCCAGAAGGTCAATTATTTGTTTTAGGCGATAATCGTCGTTTTAGTAAAGATAGCCGTTCGATTGGTACAATTTCAATGGACCAAATGATAGGTAAAGCAAATATGCTATATTGGCCGTTAAAAGATGCACGTATTGTGAAATAAAAGAAAAAGAAGGTGGCAACATGGTAATTCAATGGTTCCCAGGACATATGGCAAAGGCTAGACGCCAAGTAACAGAAAAATTAAAGTTAATTGATGTTGTAATTGAGCTTGTAGATGCTCGATTACCTTTATCTTCTCGTAATCCAATGATTGATGAAATTATTACACATAAACCAAGGCTTGTTGTTTTAAATAAAGCGGATATGGCGGATGATCGTCTTACAAAGCAGTGGATTGCATATTTTGATGAAAGAGGTCAAAAGGCAATTTCAATTAATGCGCAAGCTGGACAAGGTATGAAGGAAATTGCAGCAGCTTGTAAAGTTCTTGTCAAAGAAAAATTCGATAAAATGGTTGCTAAAGGTATTAGACCAAGAGCAATTCGTGCTTTAATTGTAGGTATTCCAAACGTTGGTAAATCTACACTGATTAATAAATTAGCGAAGAAAAATATAGCAAAAACAGGAGATCGTCCTGGTGTGACAACGGCCCAGCAGTGGATTAAAGTTGGGAAAGAAATGGAATTATTAGATACACCAGGTATTTTGTGGCCTAAATTTGAAGATGAATTAGTTGGTCTTCGTTTAGCGACGACTGGTGCAATTAAAGATTCTATATTAAATCTACAGGATGTAGCTATTTATGCGTTACGTTTTATGGAAAAACATTATCCAGAACGTTTAAAAGAGCGATATAATTTAAATGACATTCCAGAAGAAATTGTGGAGTTATTTGATGCAATTGGAAAAAATAGAGGTTGCTTAATGGGCGGCGGAATGATTGATTATGATAAAACATCTGAGCTTATACTTCGTGAGCTTCGTGGTGGAAGATTTGGAAAAATGACGTTTGAAACACCAGAAGAGTTTGCAGAGCAGGTAGAAGATGCAGAAAAAGTAGAAGAAGTATAAGACGTGCGTTTGTACGTCTTTTCTTTTTGGTTACGTTTAAAAGGAGTGTAAATAGATGCAAAAAATGACTATTCATGAAGCGGAATGTTTGCTGCAAGAAATTATGAATGAAGAAGACGAGCGTTTTCAAATGTTAGTGAAAGATGAGCGAAAAGGTGTTCAAAAACTAATTTTGAAGTGGTATAAACAAAAAGAGTTAGCGCAAAAAGAAAGAGAAAAATTTCTAGAAATGTCAAAGTACGAAAATGAGTTACGTGAAAAAGGGCTCACATACATTGCTGGTATTGATGAAGTGGGTCGTGGGCCGTTAGCAGGACCGGTTGTGACGGCGGCTGTCGTCCTTCCGGAAGATTTTTATATTCCAGGATTAAATGACTCGAAAAAATTAAGTGAAGCGAAACGTGAGCGTTTTTATGATGAAATTAAAGAGCATGCAATTGCGATTGGAGTTGGAATTATATCACCACAAGTTATTGATGAAATAAATATTTATCAAGCGACGAAGCAAGCGATGTTAGATGCCGTTGCTAATTTATCATGTACACCAGAATATTTATTAATCGATGCGATGAAGCTTCCTACATCAATTCCGCAAACATCAATCATTAAAGGTGATGCGAAAAGTGTCTCTATTTCAGCTGCATCTATTATTGCGAAAGTGACGAGAGATCGCATGATGAAAGAGTTAGGAGGAAAGTATCCTGCATATGGATTTGAACAACATATGGGATATGGGACGAAACAACATTTAGAAGCGATTGAAGCGCATGGAGTATTAGAGGAACATCGAAAATCATTCGCGCCAATTAAAGATATGATTCAAAAATAAGCTGTATATTCACAGCTTATTTTTTATTTTGGTATATAAACATTATTATTTCCGAAAAAGAATAAAGCGATTTCAGTTTTCTGACACTTTATTGTAGACAGCGTGCCAATCATCTTATACAATGGCAATGTAATGTTTTTTAAACATTAAAAAACTTTTCGAGTAAAACAGGAAAACAGGGGAGGATGGGACCATGAATATCCATGAGTACCAAGGTAAGGCAGTCCTTAGAAGCTATGGGGTTAGCGTTCCGAACGGGAAGGTTGCATTTACAGTAGAAGAAGCTGTAGAAGCAGCGAAAGAATTAGGAACGGAAGTATGTGTAGTTAAAGCGCAAATTCACGCTGGTGGACGCGGCAAAGCTGGCGGTGTAAAAGTTGCGAAAAATTTAGAAGAAGTTCGTACATATGCAGAAAGCATTTTAGGAACTACACTTGTGACGCATCAAACAGGTCCTGAAGGTAAGGAAGTAAAACGCTTACTTATCGAAGAAGGTTGCGATATTAAAAAAGAATATTATGTAGGTCTTGTATTAGATCGTGCAACTTCTCAAGTTGTTTTAATGGCATCTGAAGAAGGTGGAACAGAAATTGAAGAAGTAGCAGAAAAAACGCCTGAAAAAATCTTTAAAGAATATATTGATCCAGCAGTAGGTTTACAAGGTTTCCAAGCGCGTAGAATCGCGTTTAACATCAATATTCCAAAAGAACTTGTAGGACAAGCTGTGAAGTTTATGATGGGCTTATACAGTGCGTTTATCGAAAAAGATTGCTCTATCGCTGAGATTAATCCACTTGTTACAACAGGTGACGGTAAAGTTATGGCGTTAGATGCAAAATTAAACTTTGATTCTAATGCGTTATATCGCAATAAAGATATTTTAGAACTTCGTGATCTTGAAGAAGAAGATTCAAAAGAAATTGAAGCTTCTAAATATGACTTAAACTACATTCCTTTAGATGGAAATATCGGTTGTATGGTTAATGGTGCAGGTTTAGCAATGGCTACAATGGATATCATTAAACATTACCATGGTGACCCGGCTAACTTCTTAGATGTTGGTGGCGGTGCAACAGCTGAAAAAGTTACAGAAGCATTCAAAATTATCCTTTCTGACAAAAATGTAAAAGGTATCTTCGTTAACATTTTTGGTGGCATTATGAAGTGTGATGTTATCGCAGAAGGTGTTATTGAAGCGACGAAGCAGGTAGGTCTTGAGTTGCCTTTAGTTGTACGTCTTGAAGGTACAAACGTAGAGCTAGGAAAGAAAATTTTAAATGAGTCTGGTTTAAATATTGTTGCAGCAGAATCTATGGCAGACGGTGCACAAAAAATTGTTTCACTAGTGGGCTAATAGAAAGCGGGGGAGAAAAATGAGCGTATTAGTTAATAAAGATACAAAAGTTATTGTTCAAGGTATTACAGGTTCTCAAGGATTATTCCATACAAAGCAAATGATTGAATACGGTACGAAAATTGTAGGTGGTGTAACACCAGGTAAAGGTGGCACTGATATTGAAGGCGTACCAGTATTTGATACAGTAGAAGATGCTGTGAAAGCAACAGGCGCAAACGCTTCAGTTGTATACGTTCCACCCGCTTTTGCGGCTGATGCAATTATGGAAGCAGTTGATGCAAAGGTTGATTTAGTAGTATGTATTACTGAAGGAATCCCTGTATTAGATATGGTAAACGTAAAGAGATATATGGCGGGTAAACATACACGTTTACTTGGACCAAACTGCCCTGGTGTCATTACACCTGACGAATGTAAAATTGGTATTATGCCAGGATATATTCACAAAAAAGGTCATGTTGGTATCGTATCTCGCTCTGGTACATTAACGTATGAAGCTGTACATCAGTTAACGCAAGAAGGTATTGGCCAATCTACTGCTGTAGGTATCGGGGGAGACCCTGTTAACGGTACGGACTTTATTGATGCGTTAAAAGCATTTAATGAAGATGAAGAAACGCATGCTGTAATTATGATTGGTGAAATCGGCGGTACGGCAGAAGAAGAAGCAGCAGAATGGGTACAAGCTAATATGACAAAACCAGTTGTAGGCTTCATTGGTGGTCAAACAGCGCCTGAAGGCAAACGTATGGGTCATGCTGGGGCGATCATTTCTGGCGGCAAAGGAACTGCTGCTGAAAAGATTAAAACAATGGAAGCTTGTGGTATTAAAGTAGCGGAAACACCAGCTGTTATGGGTGAAACATTAATCTCTGTTTTAAAAGAAAAGGGATTATTTGAGACTTGTAAAAACTACTAATCTTTTTGAAAGGCACCTTCTTATTAGAGGGTGTCTTTTTACACATTTTTTGTTTACATAATAAAAATTATGGGTAAGGAGAATTTGGATGAAAAGAGAACGTTTATTGCACCTTCATTACATGTTGGCGGATCATTGGAAGGCGATGGAGAGACTACTATATGTTGATCCAGAACTGAAGGGAATATACAATTTTAGTCCGAAACAATTTGAATATCACGCTGGAATATCCTCGGAAAAATCTTTAGAACTAGTAAATTTTCTTCAAATTTCAAATCTCCAACAATATGTATCCCAGTTAGAAAAAAAGAGAATATTTTATATAACAATATGGGATAAGGACTATCCACAATTACTGCGAGAAATACAAGATCCCCCTTTTGTTTTATACGGAAAAGGAGAAAGAGATTTTCTAAATAAAGTAAATAAATTAGCGATTGTTGGAACGAGAGAACCGTCTTTATATGGGAAGGAGAGTATGAGGTTTATCTTACACCCTTTGCTTGAAAAAGAATGGCTTATTGTTAGTGGGTTTGCAAGAGGGATAGATACAATTGCTCATGAAGTTACAGTAAGGCAGTATTGCCCGACCATTGCAATATTAGGACACGGATTATCTTATATGTATCCAAAGGAGAATAGAGGTTTGTATGACATGTGGAAAGATTATATATTGTTATTGACAGAGTATCCGCCTCATTATGTGCCGAAAAAATGGTATTTCCCAAAAAGAAATCGAATTATTAGCGGTATAAGTAAAGGTGTTTTAGTTGTAGAAGCAAAAACGAGAAGTGGATCCCTTATTACTGCAGACCTTGCGCTAGAACAAAATAGAGAGGTGTTTGCGCTTCCTGGACCTATATTTATAGAGAGTGCAGCGGGAACGAATCATCTAATTCAACAAGGCGCAAAGCTAGTAAGAAATGCGGAGGATATCCTTGAAGAAATTTTAAATTAACCATATATTTTTATGTTTTTATTAAACAATTATTGACAAATGGTAGATTGTCGCTGTATGGTATATTCATTCTTGATTGACAAAAACAAGAGAAATCAATAAGATTGATGAAGACTTGAATCCACCTCTTAAGGAGGCACTAGCATGTCAGATTACCTCGTAATCGTGGAGTCGCCTTCTAAGGCGAAGACCATTGAAAAATATTTAGGGAAAAAATACAAAGTCGTCGCGTCCATGGGACATGTCCGCGATTTACCTAAAAGCCAAATGGGGATAGAAGTAAAGAATAACTTCACCCCGAAGTATATTACCATTCGTGGTAAGGGTCCCGTTTTAAAAGATTTAAAATCAGCGGCAAAAAAAGCAAAGAAAGTCTATCTCGCGGCCGATCCGGATCGTGAGGGAGAAGCAATTGCTTGGCATTTAGCAAATACGTTAAATGTGGACGTTGAATCAGATTGCCGAGTTGTATTTAATGAGATTACAAAAGATGCAATAAAAGAATCATTTAAATATCCTCGTGCAATTAATATGGATTTAGTAGATGCACAACAGGCAAGGCGTATACTCGATCGTCTTGTTGGTTACAATATTAGTCCTTTATTATGGAAGAAAGTAAAAAAAGGATTAAGTGCAGGACGCGTACAATCTGTAGCAGTTCGTTTAATCATCGAACGTGAAAAAGAAATTCAAAGTTTTGAACCTGAAGAATTCTGGACAATTAAAACAGAATTTTTGAAAGGGAAAGACACATTTGAAGCAAGCTTTTACGGTGTAGATGGTGAAAAAGTTCAATTAACGAACGAAGCACAAGTGAACGAAATAATCGAAAAGATGAAAGACAATGCGTTTTCGGTTGAAAATGTAACGCGAAAAGAGCGAAAGCGTAACCCTGCATTACCGTTTACAACATCTTCCTTGCAACAAGAGGCAGCGCGTAAGTTAAATATGCGAGCAAAGAAAACAATGATGCTTGCACAGCAGCTGTATGAAGGGATAGATCTTGGAAAACAAGGGACTGTAGGTCTTATTACGTATATGAGAACTGATTCAACACGTATCTCAGAAACAGCTCAAACAGAGGCTCGTGATTACATTACTGAGGCGTTTGGTGCGGAATACATAGGAACAGAGAAGAGGAAAGAAACGAAAAAGTCGAAAGCACAAGATGCGCATGAGGCGATTCGTCCTACTTCGGTAATGAGAAAGCCAGAGGAACTAAAAAGTTTCTTAAGTCGTGATCAACTCCGTTTGTATAAACTGATTTGGGAGCGATTTGTTGCAAGTCAAATGGCATCTGCTATAATGGATACTGTTACAGCGAAACTCATTAATAACAATGTTCAGTTCCGTGCAAGTGGATCAGTTGTAAAGTTCCCAGGATTTATGAAAGTGTACGTAGAGTCGAAAGATGATGGTGCGGAAGAAAAGGATAAGATGTTGCCACCGTTAGAAGTAGGTGAAACTGTATTTTCAAAAGATATAGAACCAAAGCAACATTACACACAGCCTCCGCCGCGTTATACAGAGGCTCGTCTAGTAAGAACACTTGAAGAGCTTGGAATTGGGAGACCGTCTACTTATGTACCGACACTTGAAACAATCCAAAAACGAGGATACGTTGCTTTAGATAATAAACGCTTCGTTCCGACTGAGCTTGGTGGAATAGTAATCGAACTTATTTTAGAGTTTTTCCCAGAAATTATTAACATTGAATTTACTGCCAATATGGAGCAAAGCCTTGATGAAGTAGAAGAAGGAAATGCAAATTGGGTGAAAATTGTTGATGATTTCTACGTAGGATTTGAACCGCGTTTAGAAAAAGCGGAAAAAGAAATGCGTGAAGTGGAAATTAAAGATGAACCAGCTGGGGAAGACTGTGAATTATGTAGTCACCCGATGGTTTTTAAAATGGGTAAATATGGGAAGTTTATGGCTTGTTCAAATTTCCCGGAATGTCGTAATACAAAACCGATTGTAAAAGAAATCGGTGTTACTTGTCCGAAGTGTGATAAAGGGCAAATTATTGAACGCCGTAGTAATAAAAAGAAACGCCTTTTCTACGGATGCGGTACGTATCCAGAATGTGACTTTGTATCTTGGGATAAGCCGATTGGTCGTAAATGTCCGAAGTGTGAAGGTATGCTCGTAGAGAAAAAGTTAAAAAAAGGCGTGCAAGTACAATGTATTTCGTGTGATTATGAAGAAGAACAACAAATGTGAGCGTAACTGCTCACATTTTTTTCGGGAAGAAAAGGAAAGGTGATATATATGACAACACAAGTAGTAAACGTCATTGGCGCAGGTCTTGCAGGAAGCGAAGCAGCTTACCAAATTGCAAAGCGTGGTGTCCAAGTAAAATTATATGAAATGAGACCAGTAAGGCAAACACCAGCTCATCATACAGATAAATTTGCTGAATTAGTATGTAGTAACTCACTTCGTGCAAACACATTAACAAATGCTGTTGGTGTTATTAAAGAAGAAATGCGTCTAATGGATTCTGTCATTATTCGTGCAGCTGATGAGTGCTCTGTACCAGCAGGAGGTGCTTTAGCTGTAGACCGTCATGAATTCGCGGCGAAAGTGACTGAATATGTGAAAAATCATCCGAACGTAACTGTAATGAATGAGGAAATCACTGAAATTCCAGAGGGACCAACTGTTATTGCGACAGGTCCACTTACGTCTCCGGATCTTTCTGCACAATTAAAAAAATTAACAGGTGAAGATTATTTTTATTTCTATGATGCTGCAGCGCCGATCGTTGAGAAAGACAGCATTGACATGAATAAAGTATATTTAAAATCCCGTTATGATAAAGGTGAAGCGGCATATTTAAACTGTCCAATGACAGAAGAAGAGTTTGATCGTTTTTATGAGGCTTTAATTGCTGCTGAGACAGTGCCTTTAAAAGAATTTGAAAAAGAAATTTTCTTTGAAGGTTGTATGCCAGTAGAAGTTATGGCAAGTAGAGGGAGACAGACGTTAGTATTTGGACCGATGAAGCCTGTTGGGTTAGAAGATCCGAAAACAGGGAAAACACCGTATGCGGTTGTTCAGTTACGTCAAGATGATGCAGCAGGAACATTATATAATATTGTAGGCTTCCAAACACATTTAAAGTGGGGGCCACAAAAAGAAGTGTTACAGCTAATTCCAGGACTAGAAAACGCAGAGATTGTACGTTATGGTGTAATGCATCGTAATACGTTTATTAATTCGCCTAATTTGCTTCGTCCAACATATCAATATAAACAACGTGATGATTTATTCTTCGCTGGTCAAATGACTGGTGTAGAGGGTTATGTTGAATCGGCAGCATCAGGATTATTAGCGGGTATTAACGCTGCTCGACTTGTACAAGGTGAAGAGCCAGTTGTATTACCACCTGTAACTGCAATGGGAAGTATGGCAAATTATATTACTGCGACAAATGCGAAAAACTTCCAGCCAATGAATGCAAACTTCGGTTTATTTACACCGTTAGAGAAGAAAATTAAAAAGAAACAAGAGCGAAATGAAGCATATGCTACACGCGCTTTGGAAACAATTCAAAATTTTGTAAATATTTAATTAAATTTCTTGCAAAGGCTACTAAGTTGTGATACGATTTAGTAGCCTTTATTGAGGTGAATTATATGGATGTGAATGTGAAGAAATTGTTACAATTATTCGTTGGATATTTACAAATTGAAAGAAATTATTCAAAATATACAATTGCAAGTTATCAAAATGATTTAGAACATTTTGTGCAATTTATGGAGCGAGAAGGCATATCCTCTTTTTTAGATGTTACATACGCGGATGTTCGTTTATACTTGACGACGTTGCACGATCAGAAGTTAGCCCGTAAATCTGTCGCAAGGAAAGTATCAAGCTTACGAAGTTTATATCGTTTTTTGATGCGTGAAGGTTATCAAAAAGATAATCCGTTTGCACTTGCGTCACTTCCCAAGAAAGAATTGTCAATCCCAAAGTTTTTATATGCTGAAGAGTTAGAGGAATTGTTTGAAGTTTCTGATACAGGGGCACCATTAGGTCAAAGGAATCAAGCTTTATTAGAGTTGATGTATGCAACTGGGATTCGTGTAAGCGAATGCGTTAATTTGCAACTTACCGACATTGACTTTGCAGTGGGAACAATTTTAGTGATGGGAAAAGGGAAAAAACAAAGATATATTCCGTTCGGAAGCTATGCACAAGATGCTTTAATTACTTATATAGAGAACGGGAGAAAACAGTTAGCTCAAAAGACTGAAGAACAATCTCATATGGTATTTTTAAATGCGAAAGGTAAGCCGTTAACAGATCAGGGTGTACGTTATGTTTTGAACGAACTCATTAAGAAAGCTTCACTTACAATGCGGATAAGTCCCCATATGTTAAGGCATACATTTGCTACACATATGTTGGATGAAGGAGCGGATTTACGTACTGTGCAGGAGCTATTAGGTCATGAGAATTTGTCAACCACACAAATTTATACGCATGTCTCTAAAGAAAGATTGCGTTCTGTGTACATGAAGCATCACCCGCGGGCATAAATTGCTTTTAAGGCTATAAAAACATATAAAGGAGTTTTTTCTATGGGAAATTTCCACGCTACAACGATATTTGCAGTTCATCATAATGGAGAATGTGCAATGGCTGGAGATGGTCAGGTAACGATGGGGAATGCTGTTGTAATGAAACATACAGCTCGCAAAGTTCGCAAACTTTTCCAAGGGAAAGTTTTAGCTGGTTTTGCAGGATCAGTTGCTGATGCATTTACTCTTTTTGAAATGTTTGAAGGGAAATTAGAAGAGTATAATGGCAACTTGCAGCGCGCTGCAGTTGAGATGGCGAAACAATGGCGTGGTGATAAAATGCTACGTCAGCTAGAAGCAATGCTCATTGTCATGGATAAAACAACGATGCTCCTTGTTTCAGGTACAGGAGAAGTGATTGAACCAGATGATGGTATTTTAGCAATTGGTTCAGGCGGACATTATGCACTTGCTGCTGGTCGTGCTTTAAAGCAACATGCAAGTGAACATTTAACAGCGAAACAAATTGCGAAGGCCAGTTTAGAAATTGCAGGCGATATTTGTGTTTATACGAACCACAACATAATTGTTGAAGAATTGTAGAATCGTAAGGGAGGCATTTTATATGCATTTACATTTTACTCCGCGTCAAATTGTGGAAAAATTAGATCAATACATCATCGGTCAAAAAGATGCAAAGAAAGCGGTTGCTGTAGCTCTACGAAATCGATACCGTCGCAGTAAATTAGTTGAAAATTTACGTGATGAAATTGCACCTAAAAACATTTTAATGATTGGACCGACAGGTGTTGGTAAAACAGAGGTAGCACGGCGAATGGCGAAACTCGTTGGAGCACCTTTTATTAAGGTTGAAGCGACGAAATTTACAGAAGTTGGATATGTGGGTCGAGATGTAGAGTCGATGGTCCGCGACCTTGTTGAAACGTCTGTTCGTATTGTGAAAGAGGAAATGGTAGTTAAAGTTCAAGATAAAGCAGAAGAGCAAGCGAATCAACGTCTTGTTGAAATTTTAGTGCCGAGTCCGGAGAAACAATCTGGATTTAAAAATCCATTAGAAATGCTTTTTGGTGGTAATCAAAATTCAAACCAAACATCTGATGCACAGGAAGATGATGAAATCGAAAAGAAACGTCAAGATGTGGAAAGAAAGCTTGCGGCAGGCCTTCTTGAAGATGAAGTGATATCGATCGAAGTGACGGAACAACAGTCTTCTATGTTTGATATGTTGCAAGGAACTGGCATGGAGCAAATGGGAATGAATTTCCAAGATGCACTAGGAAGTATCATGCCGAAAAAAACGAAAAAACGTAAACTTTCTGTAAAAGAAGCAAGAAAACTCTTGACAAATGAAGAGGCACAGCGCTTAATTGATATGGATGAAGTTACACAAGAGGCTGTTTATCGTGCTGAACAGCTCGGGATTATTTTTATCGATGAAATTGACAAAATTGCTGGTAAGCAGTCGAATAGCGTAGATGTATCGCGTGAAGGTGTGCAACGTGACATTTTACCGATTGTAGAAGGGTCGAATGTAGCAACGAAATATGGATCAGTAAAAACGGATTATATTTTATTTGTTGCAGCTGGAGCGTTCCATATGTCTAAACCGTCGGATTTAATTCCGGAATTGCAAGGGAGATTTCCGATTCGAGTAGAATTAACAAAATTATCGGCGGATGATTTTGTTAAAATATTAATCGAGCCTGACAATGCGCTAATTAAACAGTACACGGCGTTATTAGCGACTGAAGGTATAGAAATTGAATTTTCAGACGAAGCTATTCGTAAGATTGCTGAGATTGCTTATCAAGTTAATCAGGATACAGATAATATTGGAGCGAGAAGACTTCATACTGTTATGGAGAAGCTCCTTGAAGATTTATCGTTTGAGGCATCTGAAATTACGTTAGAGAAAATAACGATAACACCTCAATATGTTGAGGAAAAATTAGCGACAATAGCTAAAAATAAAGATGTGAGCCAGTTTATTTTGTAATAGTGTCATCAGGTGACTCGCCCTAGTTTCCAAGTGATGAAAAAATATGTAAGTAACATGTAGGAGGAAATTTTGAAATGGAATTATTAGCAAAAACGAGAAAATTAAATGCGTTATTACAGAGCGCAGCAGGAAAGCCTGTAAACTTTAGAGAGATGTCTGACACAATGTGTGAAGTAATTGAAGCGAACGTGTTCGTTGTAAGTCGTCGTGGTAAATTATTAGGATATGCGATTCACCAACAAATCGAAAACGAACGTATGAAGCACATGCTTGCAGAGCGTCAATTCCCAGAAGAGTATACGCAAAGTTTATTCAATGTTACAGAAACATCTTCAAATTTAGGTGTGGATAGTGACTACACAGCATTCCCAGTAGAAAATAGAGAATTATTCGGTCAAGGTTTAACTACAATCGTACCAATCGTTGGTGGCGGTGAGCGTCTAGGTACACTAGTATTAGCTCGTCTTGGTCAAGAGTTCTTAGACGATGATTTAATTCTTGCTGAATACAGCTCAACTGTTGTAGGTATGGAAATCTTACGTGAAAAAGCAGAAGAAATCGAAGAGGAAGCACGTAGTAAAGCTGTTGTTCAAATGGCGATTAGCTCATTATCTTACAGTGAGTTAGAAGCAATCGAGCATATCTTCGAAGAATTAAATGGAACAGAAGGTTTACTTGTTGCAAGTAAAATTGCTGATCGCGTAGGAATTACTCGTTCGGTAATCGTAAATGCACTACGTAAATTAGAAAGTGCTGGTGTTATTGAGTCTCGCTCTTTAGGTATGAAAGGAACATACATTAAAGTGCTAAACGACAAGTTTCTACAGGAACTTGCTAAATTAAAAACAAACTAATTTATAAAAAAACTCTCCTCGCTTGAGGAGAGTTTTTTGTTTTTTTAAGTGAATGATTTTGCTTACGTAAGGCGTCATGACAACATTCATTAGAAAACTATTAATTAACCTTCAATTCCTTGCTTAAAGGAATTGAAGGTTGGTAATACTAGGATTTGAGCGTGAAAAAAAGAAAGTTTTACATTGTTCGCATTTTCGACTTGATTGTAATATTTCAGTATGATATAGTAAGCAGTGGTGTCAGTACAAAGTACACACGTTTACTGATTTAAGTGTTGGTGCTACGTTCGTAGTTTCGCTTAGAGATGAAGTAAACGGAGGATATCAAAAAAACCATTTAGGAGGAACTAAATTATGTCAGTAATTTCTATGAAACAATTGCTTGAAGCTGGTGTTCATTTCGGACATCAAACTCGTCGTTGGAACCCAAAAATGAAGCGTTACATCTTCACAGAGCGTAACGGTATCTACATCATCGACTTACAAAAAACTGTGAAAAAAGTTGAGGAAGCTTACAGAACGATGCGTGACATCGCTGCTGAAGGTGGAGACATTTTATTCGTAGGTACTAAAAAACAAGCACAAGAAGCTATTAAAGAAGAAGCAACTCGTGCTGGTATGTACTTCGTTAACCAACGTTGGTTAGGTGGAACTTTAACAAACTTCCAAACAATCCAAAAGCGTATCAAGCGTCTTAAAGATATCGAAAGAATGCAAGAAGATGGTACTTTCGAAGTACTTCCTAAGAAAGAAGTTGTTCAACTTAAAAAAGAGTTAGAGCGTCTTGAAAAATTCTTAGGCGGTATTAAAGATATGAAAGGTCTTCCAAGTGCATTATTCATAGTAGACCCTCGTAAAGAGCGTATTGCAGTTGCTGAAGCACGCAAATTACACATTCCAATCATCGGTATCGTTGATACAAACTGTGATCCGGACGAAATCGATCACGTTATTCCAGCAAACGATGATGCAATTCGTGCTGTAAAACTTCTTACATCTAAAATGGCAGACGCGATCCTTGAAACAAAACAAGGTGAAGAAACTGTTACTGCGTAACAAATTTGGAAAGGTGATAAGGGGTTCGGCCTTTTATCACCTTTTTTAAGGTATAAACACCTTTATAAAAGGTATAAATACATATTTTAGGAGGATGAAAAATATGGCAATCACTGCACAAATGGTAAAAGAACTTCGCGAAAAAACTGGCGCAGGTATGATGGACTGCAAAAAAGCTTTAACAGAAACTAACGGCGACATGGAGAAAGCAATTGACTTCTTACGTGAAAAAGGTATTGCGAAAGCTGCTAAAAAAGCAGATCGCATCGCTGCTGAAGGTTTAACTTTCATCGAAACAAACGGTAACGAAGGTTTAATCTTAGAATTAAACTCTGAGACTGATTTCGTTGCGAAAAACGAAGGTTTCCAAGCGTTAATTAAAGAATTAGCTGCTCACTTATTAGCTAACAAACCTGCTAACGTTGAAGAAGCTATGGCTCAAACAATCGAAGGCGGCAAAACAGTAGAAGAGCACATCAACGAAGCAATCGCTAAAATTGGTGAAAAACTTACACTTCGTCGTTTCGAAATCGTATCAAAAACTGATGCTGATGCATTCGGCGCTTACCTACACATGGGTGGACGTATTGGTGTATTAACAGTTCTTGAAGGTTCTACTGACGAAGCAGCTGCTAAAGATGTAGCAATGCACATCGCAGCAGTTAACCCTAAATACATCGACCGCGATGCTGTAACAGCTGAAGAAGTTGAGCATGAGCGTCAAGTATTAACACAACAAGCTTTAAACGAAGGCAAGCCTGAAAAAATCGTTGCGAAAATGGTAGAAGGCCGTCTTGGCAAATTCTTTGAAGAGATTTGCTTACTTGACCAAACATTCGTTAAGAATCCTGACATGAAAGTTCGTCAATTCGTTGAGTCTAAAGGCGGAACATTAAAAGGATTCGTTCGCTACGCTGTTGGTGAAGGTATCGAAAAACGCGAAGACAACTTTGCTGAAGAAGTAATGAACCAAGTAAAAGGTAACAACTAATACAGATTAGGGAACACATTGTGTTCCCTTTTTTAAAATAAAGATGTAAGCAATTGGAGGTTCATTATGAGTAAACCGAAATATAATCGTGTCGTTTTAAAGCTGAGCGGAGAAGCTTTAGCTGGCGAGCAAGGATTTGGAATTAACCCAGCTGTTATTAAGTCAGTTGCGGAACAAGTGAAAGAAATTGCAGAACTTGATGTAGAGGTTGCTGTTGTTGTTGGTGGCGGTAACATTTGGCGTGGGAAAATTGGAAGCGAAATGGGCATGGATCGTGCAGGAGCAGATTACATGGGCATGTTAGCAACAGTTATGAATTCATTAGCTCTTCAAGATAGCTTAGAGAATATTGGAATTCAAACTCGCGTACAAACTTCAATTGAGATGCGTCAAGTGGCAGAGCCTTACATTCGTCGTAAAGCAATTCGTCACTTAGAGAAAAAACGTGTTGTTATCTTTGCTGCAGGTACAGGTAACCCATACTTCTCTACAGATACAACAGCAGCATTACGTGCAGCTGAAATCGAAGCGGACGTTATTTTAATGGCGAAAAATAATGTGGATGGCGTATATAGTGCAGATCCATCTATTGACCCAACAGCTACGAAATACGAAACACTTACTTACTTAGATGTATTAAAAGCAGGTTTAGGTGTAATGGATTCTACAGCTTCTTCTTTATGTATGGATAATGATATTTCATTAATTGTATTCTCGGTTATGGAAAAAGGTAACATTAAACGTGCCGTTTTAGGCGAAAATATTGGAACAGTTGTAAGGGGGAAATAAATTATGGGACAACAAGTATTGAAGTCTTCAAATGAAAAAATGGAAAAAGCAGTTGCTGCTTATTCCCGTGAATTAGCAACAGTTCGCGCTGGTCGTGCAAGCTCGTCTGTATTAGATAAGGTACAAGTTGATTACTATGGTGCACCAACACCAGTTGTGCAATTAGCGAACATTACAGTTCCAGAAGCACGTTTGCTTGTAATTCAACCTTATGATAAAACTTCTATCGGTGATATTGAAAAAGCAATTTTAAAAGCAGATTTAGGCTTAAACCCTTCTAATGATGGAACTGTAATTCGTATTGCATTCCCTGCATTAACAGAAGAGCGTCGTCGCGATCTTGTAAAAGTTGTGAAAAAATATGCTGAGGAAGCAAAAGTTGCTGTTCGTAACGTACGTCGTGACAGTAATGATGACCTTAAGAAGCTTGAAAAAGCTGGCGACATTACAGAAGATGATTTAAGAGGATATACTGAAGATATCCAAAAAGAAACAGATAAATATATTGCAAAAGTTGACGAAATCGCAAAAAACAAAGAAAAAGAAATTATGGAAGTGTAATAGCGATAATTTCGCAAATATGACCCTCTTCTTAAGGGGGTCTTTTTACACTTTTAGGCATACGTCTGCTTGTTGGAGGGTATGAATGATGTTTAAAAAGTTTCCTTTTTTTAAAAGTAAAAAGGTCACATCGTTTGATCATCTCATTGAAAAAGTGAAAAAAGGATATATCCCAGAACATATTGCTATTATTATGGATGGTAATGGAAGATGGGCAAAGAGAAGAGCCATGCCTCGCATTGCTGGTCATCATGAAGGTATGCAAGTTGTGAAGAAAATCACAAAATTTGCAAGTAAGCTTGATGTGAAAGTATTAACTCTTTATGCTTTTTCGACTGAGAACTGGAAAAGACCGAAAAAAGAAGTTGATTATTTGATGAAGCTTCCAGAAGAATTTTTAGGTGCATTTTTACCAGAGTTGATTGAAGAAAACGTACAAGTCCGAGTAATAGGGCAAAAAGATCGTCTTCCTACGCATACGCGCAGAGCGATGGAAAAAGCCATGGAAGATACGAAAGAGAATACGGGATTAATTCTTAATTTCGCGTTAAACTATGGAAGTCGAGATGAAATCGTTTCTGCTGTGCAACATATGATGAAAGATAGTGAGGAAGGAAAAATTCGTTCGGAAGAAATAAGTGAAGAAAAGATTTCTTCTTACTTAATGACGAGTTCTTTACCTGATCCAGAGTTGTTAATCCGTACAAGCGGAGAGCTACGTATTAGTAATTTCATGTTATGGCAAATTGCTTATTCGGAATTTTGGTTTACAGATGTGTATTGGCCAGATTTTACCGAGGAACATTTGCTAAATGCGATTACAGACTTTCAACATAGAGGGCGCAGATTCGGAGGCGTGTAGAAAGAGAGGGTTTGGTAGTGAAACAGAGAATTATTACTGGAGTGATTGCTGCCGCGCTATTCATTCCCATCGTAATTTACGGTGGCGTGCCTTTTACAGTTTTAGTGTATGCACTTGCTTCTATAGGTTTATATGAATTAGTTCGTATGAACAAGCTTACGCTTATTTCGGTACCAACAGTTTTAGCTGCAGTATTATTGTGGATTATTTTAATTCCGAGTAGTGCATCAGAACTGTTTACGTGGATTGGGTTAGGTAAATTAGAAATCACATTTGTGATTGTTTTATTACTTTTATCATATACAGTCCTTTCTAAGAATACATTTACTTTTGACAATGCTTCATTTTTACTTATGGCAACGACATATGTTGGAATGGGATTCTTATATTTAAATGAAACGAGAATATTAGGAATCAAATATGTGTTCTGTGCACTATTTGTCATATGGGCAACTGATTCAGGTGCATATTTCATAGGAAAAGCATTTGGAAAAAGAAAATTATGGCCAGAAATTAGTCCGAATAAAACGATTGAAGGTTCATTAGGCGGTATTGTTTGTGGAATTGTTGTTGCACTTGTTTACAATATGTTCTTCCCAGTTGAAGCGAATGTAGGAGTTTTAATCGTTCTGACGATTATCATTTCTATTTTTGGACAAATTGGTGATTTAGTGCAATCTGCATTTAAACGCCATTATGGTGTAAAGGATTCAGGTACAATTTTACCTGGACATGGTGGTATTTTAGAT
The DNA here is from genome assembly GCF_003315125.1 of Bacillus sp. DB-2. NCBI lineage: Bacteria > Bacillati > Bacillota > Bacilli > Caryophanales > Bacillaceae > Bacillus > Bacillus sp. DB-2. The sequence continues at coordinate 61,434 of NZ_QNRN01000006.1, forward strand.
CGAACAGATAGTTGGTTATTTGTGTTACCAATTCTATACTTCTTATTACAATACAATTAATAAATGAACGAGGGGTTGGAGTCATGAAAAACATTAGTTTACTAGGTGCAAGCGGATCAATCGGTACACAAACATTAGATGTGTTACGCTCGCACCCAGACCAATTCCGTCTCGTTGCTTTTTCTGTAGGGAAAAATGTTGATTATGCAGTAAAGGTAATTCAAGAATTTTCCCCGCAAATTGTCTCTGTGCAAAGAGAGGAAGATGTTTTAAAATTACAAGCTGTTTCTGGTAATACAAAAGTAGTATATGGTAGCGAAGGCTTATTAGAAGTAGCGCTGCACCCAGATACAGAAATTGTAGTGAATGCTGTTGTAGGTAGCGTAGGGTTGTTACCGACACTCCGCGCAATTGAGGCGAAAAAAACAATTGGAATTGCAAATAAAGAAACGTTAGTAACTGCAGGGCATCTTGTAATGGAAGCAGCACGAAAACATAATGTATCGTTACTTCCAGTAGACAGTGAACATTCAGCTATTTTTCAATGCTTGAATGGTGAAAATGAAAAAAGAATCTCTCGCTTAATTATAACTGCTTCAGGCGGAAGTTTTCGTGATAAAACGAGAGATGAATTGCATCAAGTGACCGTAGAAGATGCACTTCGTCATCCAAACTGGTCAATGGGTTCGAAAATTACAATTGATTCTGCTACAATGATGAATAAGGGGCTAGAAGTAATTGAAGCACACTGGCTTTTTGGTATCCCTTATGAGCAAATCGATGTTGTTCTACATAAAGAAAGTATTATTCATTCTATGGTTGAATTTGAAGATCGTAGTGTAATGGCACAGCTTGGCTCACCTGATATGCGAGTACCGATTCAATACGCGCTTACATATCCTGATAGATTATCTCTTTCAGACACGAAACAGTTAAATTTATGGGAAATGGGAACATTGCATTTTGAGAAAATGAATCAAGAGCGTTTCCGTTGTCTACGTTTTGCGTATGAAGCTGGAAAGACAGGTGGAAGTATGCCGGCTGTAATGAACGCGGCAAATGAAGTAGCTGTTGAAGCTTTTTTACAAAAGAGAATTAGTTTCTTAACAGTGGAAGACCTCATTGAAAAAGCAATGCACCATCACACTGTCATTGCACGTCCGAGCTTAGAGGAAATTCAGGAAATTGACGCAGCCACAAGACGGTTTGTGATGGAACAAATTTAGCAAAGGTGGTTATGGAATTGAATACAGCGATTGCCTTTATATTAATTTTCGGTGCACTCGTATTTTTCCATGAGCTAGGGCATCTATATTTCGCAAAAAGAGCAGGTATTTTGTGCCGAGAGTTTGCGATTGGTTTTGGTCCGAAAATATTCTCATTTGAAAAGAATGAAACGGTGTATACGATTCGATTACTGCCCCTTGGTGGCTATGTAAGAATGGCTGGCGAGGATGCGGACACAGTTGAGTTAAAACCTGGGAAAAAGGTTGGGCTTGTATTAAATGAAAAAGACGAAGTTGTGAAATTAATTTTTGACGGACATGAAAAATATCCAAATGTTCGTGTCATTGAAGTCGAACAAGCTGATTTAGAGCATAATCTTACAATTTTGGGTTATGAAGAGTACGAGGAAGAGCTGCAAACATTCCGAGTGAATGAAAAAGCTCGTATCATTTCTGCGGGAGAAGAAATTCAAATCGCTCCGTACAATAGACAATTCGGCTCTAAAAAATTGGGCCAACGTGCTCTAACAATCTTTGCAGGTCCTGCAATGAACTTTATTCTAGCATTTGTTATTTTTGTGATTCTTGGATTTGTACAAGGAGTTCCTGTTGACAAACCGATGGTTGGAAAAGTAATGGAGAATAGTGCTGCAGAACAAGCTGGATTAAAAGAAAACGATACAATTCAAGCAATCAATGGGAAGAACACTAGTACATGGAAAGATGTTGTAACGATTGTACGTGAAAACCCAAATAAAGAAATTACGTTACATGTAAAGCGTGATAGTGAGCAATTTAATGTGAAAGTAACACCAACGCTTGATAAAGAAGGAAAAGACGAAGTTGGTAGAATTGGTGTTTATTCTCCTGTAGAGAAAACAGTGATGGGTTCTATTAAATCAGGGTTTGAACAAACATACGAATGGACGAAACTAATTTTTGATTCTCTTGTGAAATTAGTAACGGGTCAATTTTCTATTAATGAGTTGTCAGGTCCAGTAGGAATTTATAATCTAACAGATCAAGTTGTAGATTATGGATTTACGCGTGTACTAAGTTTAGCGGCAGTTTTAAGTATTAACCTTGGTTTATTTAATTTATTACCAGTCCCAGCTTTAGACGGTGGACGTTTGTTCTTCTTCTTAATTGAAGCATTACGAGGAAAACCAATTGATCGTCAAAAAGAAGGAATGGTTCACTTTATTGGGTTTGCATTATTAATGTTGCTTATGTTAGTTGTAACATGGAATGACATCCGTAAGTTTTTCTTGTAAAATAAGAAGAAGTTTATAATGAAATAGAGCTCATAGAATAAAATCCCTCACCTAACTCGAGGTGAGGGGTTTTATTGCGTGTAAGAGTAAAATGAAGAGGTGCGAATAAATGAAACAAAGTATGGTATTCAGTCCTACATTACGTGAAGTTCCAGCAGATGCTGAAATTAAGAGTCATCAATTATTACTTCGCGCAGGGTTTATGCGTCAAAATGCTTCTGGTATTTATAGTTTTCTACCATTTGGTTTAAAAGTGTTACACAAAGTAGAACGTATTGTTCGTGAAGAAATGGAGCGCGCAGGGGCAGTAGAACTATTAATGCCAGCTATGCAAGCTTCTGAATTATGGCAAGAATCAGGCCGTTGGTATTCTTACGGATCAGAATTAATGCGTATGAAAGATCGTAATGCTCGCGAGTTTGCGCTAGGGGCAACTCATGAGGAAGTAATTACAGATCTTGTACGTGATGAAATTAAATCATACAAAAAACTACCATTAACATTATATCAAATTCAAACAAAATTCCGTGATGAGCAAAGACCACGTTTCGGTTTATTACGCGGAAGAGAATTTTTAATGAAAGATGCGTATTCTTTCCATGCAACACAAGAAAGTTTGGATGAAGTATATAGCGGTTTATACAAAGCGTATTCTAATATCTTTGCTCGTTGTGGTTTGAATTTCCGTGCAGTTATAGCTGATTCTGGAGCAATGGGTGGAAAAGATACACACGAATTTATGGTGTTATCTGATGTAGGTGAAGATACAATTGCGTATTCTAATACATCTGATTATGCGGCAAATATTGAAATGGCTCCTGTTGTTGCTACGTATACGAAGAGTGATGAAGCCGAAAAAGCACTTGAAAAAGTAGCAACTCCAGATCAAAAAGCTATTGAAGAAGTATCTGTATTCTTAAATATCGCAGCGGAAAAATGCATTAAATCTATGGTGTTTAAAGTAGATGCGAAATTAGTAGTAGTACTTGTTCGTGGCGATCATGAAGTCAATGATGTAAAAGTGAAGAATGTATACGGAGCTTCAGTCGTTGAGCTTGCTTCACATGAAGAAATAAAAGAGTTATTAAACTGTGAAGTGGGTTCTTTAGGACCGATTGGTGTTACAGGGGATATCGAAATTATCGCTGACCATGCTGTAGCATCAATTGTCAACGGATGTTCAGGAGCGAACGAAGAAGGATTCCATTATGTAAATGTAAATCCAGAACGTGACTTTAAAGTAAGTCAATATACAGATTTACGCTTCATCCAAGAAGGAGACCAATCTCCAGATGGAAATGGAACAATTCTTTTCGCACGTGGAATTGAAGTTGGTCATGTATTCAAATTAGGAACTCGTTATAGTGAAGCAATGAACGCAACGTTCCTAGATGAAAACGGAAAAACAAAACCACTTATTATGGGTTGTTACGGTATCGGTGTATCTCGTACAGTGGCAGCAATTGCAGAGCAGTTTAATGATGAGAATGGTTTAGTTTGGCCAAAATCTGTTGCACCGTTCCATGTGCATGTAATTCCAGTGAATATGAAATCTGATGCACAACGTGAAATGGGTGAAAATATCTATAACTCATTACAAGAGCAAGGATACGAAGTATTACTAGATGATCGTGCAGAACGTGCAGGTGTTAAATTTGCAGATGCAGATTTATTCGGCCTTCCAGTTCGTGTTACAGTTGGTAAAAAAGCAGATGAAGGTATTGTAGAAGTGAAAGTACGTGCTACAGGCGAGTCTGAAGAAGTGAAAGTAGAAGAACTTCAAACATATATTGCTAATATTTTAAAATAAGAAGAGGTACCTCGTAATGAGGTACCTTCTCTTTCTTTGTAAACGTATTTTGTAAAAGAAGAAGGAAGAAATCTTTCTTTGTAGTACGTTTCAATTTATAATAGCAAATGGAAGGAGAGTGCTTATGTCATTAACAAATGAACAACAAGAGCGATTTCAAATTTTGCTCCAACAGTTGCAAATACCAGAAGACCTTATAAATCAATATTTACATGGCGGTGGTATTGAAAAGCTAGTTATTGATAAAGCGAATAAAAGTTGGCATTTTGACTTACAAGTGCCACGTATTTTGCCGACAGAATTATATGAGTTGCTAGAAACAAAGCTTAAGCAATCATTTTCTCATATTGCAAGAACAACATTTGCATTAGAAGCAGAGAATAAACAATTTACAGAAGAAGAAGTGAAGGCATATTGGCCGCTTTGTACAGAACGAATTACATTTTCACCTATGTTCGCGTACTTAAAGAAGCAACTTCCGCAGGTCAATGGCGTGAAGTTGCTATTAAATGTGAATAATGAGTTGGAATCTACTACTTTAAAGAAAAACGTTGCGAAACCAGTAGGTGATCAATACGAAGCTTTTGGATTCCCGCGTTTTCAGTTAGACACACATATAAAGCAAAATGCAGAAGAAATGCAAAAGTTTCGTGAGCAAACACAGGAAGAAGATCGTCAACGAGTTATACAGGCTATGGAAGAGATGGCTAAAAGGCAAGCTGAAGAAAGTGATGTTGTTCATGAAGGACCAGTTGTGCTTGGTTATCTTATTAAGCCAGATGAAGAGATTACGCCGCTGCGTGAAATTCAAGATGAAGAAAGAAGAAAAACCGTTCAAGGGTATGTTTTCCATGTAGAGACGAAAGAACTTCGTAGTGGACGTACATTATTAACTTTAAAGATAACTGACTATACGGACTCTATTATGATTAAGATGTTCTCACGTGATAAAGAAGATATCCCGATGCTACAATCCTTGAAAAAAGGAACTTGGGTAAAAGCGCGTGGTTCAGTTCAAAATGATACATTCGTGCGCGATTTAGTTATGATCGCAAATGATATAAATGAAATAACGGGACCTTCTCGTAAAGATAAAGCAAAAGAAGGGGAAAAAAGAGTAGAACTTCATCTTCATACTCCAATGAGTCAAATGGATGCTGTTACTTCTGTTTCTAAGCTCGTTGCCCAAGCCGGAAAATGGGGGCATGAGGCTATTGCAGTTACAGACCATGCTGTTGCACAGTCGTTCCCGGAAGCATATTCTGCTGGTAAAAAGGCTGGAGTTAAAGTTCTATATGGTGTAGAAGCAAATTTAGTTAATGATGGTGTGCCGATAGCATATAACGAAGCGCATCGTCTACTTGCAGAAGAAACATATGTTGTCTTTGACGTTGAGACAACAGGGTTATCTGCTGTATATGATACAGTCATTGAGTTAGCTGCTGTAAAGATAAAAGGTGGAGAAATTATTGATCGCTTTGAATCTTTCGCAAATCCTCATCAACCATTATCGGCGACGATTATTGAATTAACAGGCATTACAGATGATATGTTAACTGATGCACCAGAAGTGGACGAAGTGTTTAAAAAGTTTGAGGAATGGATGGGTGACCATACACTTGTTGCTCATAACGCAAGCTTCGATATGGGCTTTATTAACGTAGGTTTTAAAAAGGCTGGGATAGAAAAAACGAAAAATCCAGTTATTGATACGTTAGAACTTGCACGGTTCTTATTCCCAGAAATGAAAAATCATCGATTAAATACGATGTGTAAAAAGCTTGATATTGAATTAACGCAACATCACCGTGCGATTTATGATACAGAAGCAACGGGATATTTACTTGTGAAGATGTTAAAAGATGTGATTGAAAAGGGATTTGAATATCACGATCAACTAAACGATAGTATGGGACAAGGGGATGCGTATAAACGTGGGCGTCCAAGTCATATGACGTTACTTGCCACATCAGATGTTGGGTTGAAAAACTTATATAAACTTGTTTCATATTCTCACCTGAATTACTTTTATCGTGTACCACGTGTACCACGGTCACTATTAAAAAAATATCGCGAAGGCATTTTAGTAGGAACAGCTTGTGACAAAGGTGAAGTATTTGAAGCTATGATGCAAAAAGCGCCTGAAGAAGTAGAAGAAATTGCACAGTTTTATGATTACATTGAGGTTATGCCTCCAGAAGTGTTACGTCATTTAGTGGAACGTGAACTCGTTCGAGATGAAGGACAGTTAAAAACAATAATTTCTAACTTAGTAAAACTAGGTGAGACGTTAGATAAGCCAGTTGTTGCTACTGGGAATGTGCATTATTTAGATCCAGAGGACGCGATATATCGGAAAATTTTAGTCAGTTCGCAGGGAGGAGCTAATCCGTTAAATCGCCATTCATTACCGCCTGTACATTTCCGTACAACAAATGAAATGCTAGATTGTTTTTCATTCTTAGGTGAAGACAAAGCAAAAGAAATTGTTGTGACAAATACAAACAAGATCGCATCATTAATTGGTGATGTTCGTCCAGTAAAAGATGATTTATACACACCGAAAATTGAAGGTGCTGATGATGAAACACGTGATATGAGCTATATAATGGCAAGAAGTATCTATGGAGATGAACTACCGGAAATTGTAGAAGCTCGTTTGGAAAAAGAATTGAAAAGTATTATTGGACATGGATTCGCTGTTATTTATTTAATTTCACATAAGCTTGTGAAAAAATCGTTAGTGGACGGTTATCTAGTAGGTTCGCGTGGATCGGTAGGTTCATCATTTGTTGCAACGATGATGGAAATTACAGAAGTAAACCCATTACCACCGCACTATGTATGTCCAAAGTGTAAACAATCAGAGTTCTTTAATGACGGTTCTGTAGGTTCTGGTTTTGATTTACCAGATAAAGAATGCCCAACATGTAATGTTCCATATGTGAAAGATGGGCATGACATTCCTTTCGAAACGTTCCTTGGATTTAAAGGGGATAAGGTACCGGATATCGATTTGAATTTCTCCGGAGAATACCAACCACGCGCCCATAACTATACGAAATTACTGTTCGGTGAAGATTATGTATACCGCGCAGGAACAATTGGTACGGTTGCGGAAAAAACCGCTTATGGGTATGTGAAAGGTTATGCTAATGATCATAACTTAACAATTCGAAATGCAGAGATTGATCGCTTAGTTGCGGGATGTACAGGTGTAAAGCGTACGACCGGACAGCATCCAGGTGGTATTATCGTTGTACCAGATTACATGGATATTTTTGACTTTTCACCAATTCAGTTTCCGGCTGATTCAATAGGTGCTGAGTGGAGAACAACGCACTTTGACTTCCACTCAATTCATGATAATTTATTGAAACTTGATATATTAGGACACGATGATCCGACTGTTATTCGTATGCTTCAAGATTTAAGTGGTATTGACCCGAAAACAATCCCAACGGATGATCCAGAAGTAATGAAAATTTTCTCTGGTCCAGAGTCTTTAGGGGTAACGGAAGAACAAATTAACTGTAAAACAGGTACACTTGGTATACCAGAGTTTGGTACGAAATTCGTAAGACAAATGTTAGAAGAAACGAAACCAACGACGTTTTCAGAGCTTGTCCAAATTTCTGGACTGTCCCATGGTACAGATGTATGGTTAGGTAATGCGAATGAATTAATTTATAACGGTACGTGTACACTGAGTGAAGTTATCGGTTGTCGTGATGACATCATGGTATATTTAATTTATCAAGGCTTGGATCCATCATTAGCCTTCAAAATCATGGAGTCGGTGCGTAAAGGTAAAGGTGTACCAGAAGAATGGGAAGAGGAAATGAGAAATAACAATGTACCAGGTTGGTATATTGATTCATGTAAGAAGATTAAGTACATGTTCCCTAAAGCCCATGCGGCTGCTTACGTACTTATGGCTGTACGTATTGCATACTTTAAAGTACATTTCGCACTTTTATTCTATGCGGCATATTTTACAGTTCGTGCAGATGACTTTGATGTAGAGGCGATGGCGAAAGGTTCAGCATCCATACGTGTAAAAATTGACGAAATTGCACAAAAAGGATTGGATGCAGCACCGAAAGAGAAGAGTTTATTAACGGTACTAGAAATGACGCTTGAAATGTGTGAGCGTGGTTATTCATTCCAAAAGGTTGATTTATACCGCTCGCATGCAACCGAATTTATAATTGATGGGGATACTTTAATTCCTCCATTTAATGCAGTTCCTGGTCTTGGTACAAACGCAGCTTTCAGTATTGTTGAAGCTCGTAAAAATGGTGATTTCTTATCAAAAGAAGACTTACAGCAGCGCAGTAAGGTTTCTAAAACGATTATTGAGTATTTAGATGGTCAAGGTTGTCTAGGAGATTTACCGGATCAAAACCAATTGTCACTGTTCTAATAGGTAGGAAAAATCTTTGCAAATCAACATTTGCTATGGTATACTATAAACCGAGATAACCATGTCATGTATATTTTGTGAAAAAGAGAGTGGGGAAACCCACTCTTTCGTGTTACTATCTACATTTTGCTTATGTAGATAGTAATGATATTTCTGTCGTATATACATATTTTGTTACAAGTTTTACTTCTTAAATTTGGTAATACTAAGACAGATATTCCCTGCTTAACGGCAGGGGCTTTTGTTAGCTAACGAGAAAGAATAAGATAGACCGTCTTTATGAACGGGATCTTTTCTTGTAAATGGTACATGGCGGCAGGAAGGAGGCTGTTTATGGATAAGAAAGTCACAGAAATTGTAGAAGCATTTGCGCAGCCAATCGTTGAAGAGTTAAATCTTGAACTTGTAGATGTAGAGTATGTGCAAGAAGGACAAGACTGGTTCTTACGCGTATTCATTGATTCTGAAAAGGGAGTCGAAATTGAAGAATGCGGTGCGGTAAGTGAACGTTTAAGCGAAGCTTTAGATAAAGAGGATCCAATTCCTCATCTTTACTTTTTGGATGTATCATCTCCTGGAGCGGAACGCCCATTAAAGAAAGAGAAAGACTTCCAGCAAGCGGTAGGAAAACAAGTGGCAATTAAAACATATAAGCCGATTGATGGTGAGAAGATGTTTGAAGGAAAGCTACTTTCCTACGACGGTACTACAATTACACTACTATTAACAATTAAAACACGTAAAAAAGAAATCCAAATTCCAATGGATAAAGTTGCAAATGCGCGACTTGCTGTTACGTTTTAGTAAGAAGGGGGATCTTCATGAGCACTGAGTTGTTAGATGCTTTGCTCGTATTAGAGTCAGAAAAAGGTATTAGCAAAGATATTATTATTGATGCGATTGAAGCAGCATTAATCTCTGCTTATAAACGCAATTTTAACCAAGCACAAAACGTTCGTGTGAGCTTTAACCCAGAAGTGGGAACAATTCAAGTTTTAGCACGTAAGGACGTTGTAGATAATGTGTTTGATCCACGTCTTGAAATCTCTGTAGAAGAGGCAAGACAAATTAATCCAAACTACCAAGATGGTGACGTACTAGAAATTGAAGTAACGCCAAAAGATTTTGGTCGTATTGCAGCACAAACTGCAAAACAAGTTGTAACACAACGAGTTCGTGAGGCGGAACGTGGTGTAATTTATTCAGAATTTAGTGATCGTGAAGAAGACATTATGGTTGGTATTGTACAGCGCCAAGATGCTCGTTTCATCTATGTAAGCTTAGGTAAAGTAGAAGCTTTATTACCTGTAAGTGAGCAAATGCCAAATGAGCAATATAAACCACATGATCGTATTCGCGTATTTATTACAAAAGTAGAAAAGACAACAAAAGGACCACAAATTTACGTATCACGTACACATCCTGGTCTTTTAAAACGTTTATTCGAAATGGAAGTTCCAGAAATTTATGATGGAACTGTAGAAATTCGCTCTGTAGCACGTGAAGCAGGCGACCGTTCTAAAATTTCTGTATATGCAGAGAATATCGATGTTGATCCAGTAGGTTCTTGTGTAGGACCGAAAGGACAACGTGTACAACGCGTTGTAGATGAACTAAAAGGTGAAAAGATTGACATCGTTCGCTGGTCGAATGACCCAGTTGAATATGTTGCAAATGCTTTAAGTCCATCACAGGTTGTTAAAGTACTTGTAGATGAAGCAGAGAAAGCAACAACTGTTGTTGTTCCAGACCACCAGCTTTCATTAGCGATTGGTAAGCGTGGACAAAATGCGCGTCTTGCAGCTAAATTAACAGGCTGGAAAATTGATATTAAAAGTGAGTCTGATGCGAAACAACTTGGTATTGTGACAGAAGAAGATAGCGTAATCGCATTCGGATTCGATTCAGCTGAAGACGAAATCGAATAGAGGTGATGAGTATGAGCAATCGAAAAGTTCCGTTACGAAAATGCATTGCGACGCAAGAGATGAAATCAAAACGAGAGCTAGTTCGCATTGTTCGTTCCAAAGAGGGCGAAGTGTCTATTGATTTATCAGGAAAAAAATCAGGACGAGGTGCATATTTATCAAAAGATAAAGAAAGCATTATTCAAGCCCAAAAGAAAAACATTTTGGAACATCATCTAAAAGCGAAAATCGACAGTTCTCTGTACGAAGAGCTTCTTGAGCTTGTTGAGAAGGAGTCGAAATAAGTGTCTGATTGGAAATCATTTTTAGGACTAGCAAACCGCGCTCGAAAAATTATTTCGGGTGAAGAACTCGTTTTAAAAGAAGTACGAAGTGGCAAAGCAAAGCTAGTATTGCTTTCTGAAGATGCGTCAGCGAACACTACAAAACGTATCATTGATAAAACCACGTACTACAACATACCAATGAGAAAAGTCGAAAATCGACAACAATTAGGGCATGCGATTGGGAGAGACGAGCGAGTCGTTGTAGCTGTTTTAGATGAAGGCTTTGCGAAAAAGCTACGTAGCATGCTCGATACAAATTACCGGGGGTGAAGGTATGAGTAAAATTCGAGTACATGAATATGCAAAAAAAAATAATATCTCAAGTAAAGATCTTATGACAAAACTAAAAGAGATGAATATCGAGGTTTCGAATCATATGACAATGTTAGAAGATGAAGTAGTAAACAAATTAGATAATCAATATAGCGCTGGAGCGGAAAAACCTTCTGTTGCAGATGAGTTTGAAGTAGAAGAGAAAGTTGTTCGCAGTAAAAAGAACAGCAATAAGAATAAGAAAAAAGGCAAAGCAAATGAAGATAAACGTCAAGATAACTTTGCTGGAAGACAACAAACACCAATAGTAGAAACACCAGATAAAATCACTTTCTCTGGAAGCCTTACAGTAGGTGACCTTGCTAAAAAGTTAAGCAAAGAGCCATCTGAAATTATTAAAAAGCTCTTCATGCTAGGAATTATGGCGACAATTAACCAAGACTTAGATAAAGATACAATTGAGTTAATTGCTACTGATTACGGTATTGAAGTAGAAGAAGAAGTAGTTGTAAGTGAAACTGAATTTGAAACATTCATCGATGAGCAAGATGATGAAGAAAACTTAAAAGAACGTCCAGCTGTTGTTACAATTATGGGACACGTTGACCATGGTAAAACAACATTGCTTGACTCTATCCGTAATTCAAAAGTAACTGCTGGCGAAGCTGGTGGAATTACTCAGCATATCGGTGCATACCAAGTTGATGTAAATGATAAGAAAATTACGTTCTTAGATACACCAGGTCACGCGGCATTTACAACAATGCGTGCTCGTGGTGCACAAGTAACAGATATTACAATTCTTGTTGTTGCAGCTGATGACGGTGTTATGCCACAAACAGTTGAAGCGATTAGCCATGCGAAAGCAGCTGGAGTACCAATTATTGTTGCTGTGAATAAAATGGATAAACCAGCGGCAAATCCTGATCGTGTAATGCAAGAATTAACAGAATATGAATTAGTTCCAGAAGCTTGGGGCGGAGACACGATTTTCGTACCAATTTCTGCGATTCAAGGCGAGGGAATTGACAACTTACTAGAAATGATCCTTCTTGTGAGTGAAGTAGAAGAATATAAAGCAAATCCAAATCGCTATGCAGCTGGTACTGTAATTGAAGCACAGCTTGATAAAGGTAAAGGAACTATCGCGACATTACTTGTTCAAAACGGTACACTTCGAGTTGGAGATCCAATTGTTGTTGGAACATCATTCGGTCGTGTTCGTGCAATGGTAAGTGATATTGGTCGTCGTGTAAAAGTTGCTGGTCCGTCAACTCCTGTTGAAATTACAGGTTTAAATGAAGTGCCACAAGCGGGAGATCGTTTCATGGCATTCGCTGATGAGAAGAAAGCTCGTCAGATCGGTGAATCACGTGCACAAGAAGCGCTAGTTGCACAACGTGGTGAGAAATCTAAATTCAGCCTGGAAGATTTATTCCAACAAATCCAAGAGGGCGATGTAAAAGAAATTAACTTAATTGTGAAAGCAGACGTACAAGGTTCTGTAGAAGCAATGGCAGCATCACTTCGTAAAATTGATGTTGAAGGCGTAAAAGTGAAAATTATCCATACAGGCGTAGGTGCGATTACAGAATCTGATATTATTTTAGCTTCTGCATCTAATGCAATTGTAATTGGATTTAACGTACGCCCTGATGTGAATGCGAAGCGTACAGCTGAATTAGAGAAAGTTGATGTTCGTTTACACCGTATTATCTATAAAGTAATCGAAGAAATTGAATCAGCAATGCAAGGTATGCTGGATCCAGAATTCGAAGAAAAAGTAATCGGTCAAGCGGAAGTTCGTCAAACATTCAAAGTAACAAAAGTTGGAACAATCGCAGGTTGTTACGTAATAGACGGTAAAATTACACGTGATAGTGGCGTTCGTATTATCCGTGATGGCGTAGTAGTCTTCGAAGGAAAACTTGATACGTTAAAACGTTTCAAAGACGACGTAAAAGAAGTTGCACAAAACTATGAGTGTGGTATTACAATTGAGAGATATAATGATCTTAAAGAAGGGGACATCATTGAAGCATACGTTATGGAAGAAGTGAAGCGATGATTATCGCTTCACTCTCATTCGAGTGTATGATTTACGATGTGCATTCTTTAAAAGAGAAACGAGCAATTTTGCAACGTGTGTTAACTCGTGTGAAACAGCGCTATAATGTAGCTGTTTCTGAAGTTGGGCATCAAGATGTATGGCAACGTACAGAAATTGCAATTGTTTCCGTATCCTCAAATCGTGTTGTCTGTGAAAAAGAAATGAATCGTGTACTTGAGTATATCGATTCATTTCCTGAAATTGAACGTACGATAACACATTTGGAATGGTATTGAATGAGGTGAAGAGTTATGAAATTACGTGCGAACCGTGTGGGCGAGCAAATGAAAAAAGAATTAGGCGACATTATCAGTCGTAAAATTAAAGACCCACGTATTGGATTTGTTACAGTAACAGATGTACAGGTAAGTGGAGATTTACAAATTGCTAAAGTATATATTTCTGTTTTAGGTGACGAAGAACAGAAAGAAAATACATTAAAAGGTTTAGCGAAGGCAAAAGGCTTTATTCGTTCAGAAATTGGCCAACGTATTCGTCTTCGTAAAACACCGGAAATTTCCTTCGAGTTTGATGAGTCTATTGGATATGGTCATCGAATTGATACACTTTTACATCAAATTAATAAAGACGGTAAACGTGAAGAATAATGGATAGACATTTGTCTATCCATTTTTTCAATGTGAAATAAGTTTTGCATAATTGCAATTACTATAAAAGAATAACGATGAGGTGAGTATATGGAAGGTGTAGTATTATTACATAAGCCAAAGGGAATGACATCACATGATTGTGTGTTCAAATTAAGAAAGATATTGCGTGAGAAACGAATTGGTCATACAGGGACACTGGATCCAGATGTAACAGGAGTATTACCTATTTGCGTTGGGCGTGCAACAAAAATTGCGCAATTTTTAACAAGTGAAACAAAAACATACGAAGGTGAAGTGACATTAGGATTTTCAACAACAACAGAAGATGCTTCTGGTGAAGTTGTGGAGAAACAAGATGTAAATCGTGTCATTATACGTAAAGAAGTAGAAGAGGTACTAGCGGAATTAACAGGGACAATTGAACAAATGCCGCCGATGTTCTCAGCTGTAAAAGTTAACGGGAAAAAACTATACGAATATGCAAGAGCAGGACAAGAAGTTGAACGTCCAGTTCGTACAATTACAATTCATGAATTTGTATTACTTGATGAACGTGAAGTTTTTGAAGGGGAAAATATTTCATTTCGTTTCCGTGTAACGTGTAGTAAAGGAACATATGTAAGAACACTAGCAGTAATGATAGGTGAAAAACTTGGATTTCCATCACATATGTCTCACCTTGTAAGAACAGCATCTGGTGAATTTTTACTAGAAGATTGCATATCATTTGAAGAAATTGAAGAAAACATGCAAAATGGAACAGTAGAGTCTATTTTCATCTCAATTGATGAGGCGCTAAGTAAGTTTCCAAAAATGGTTGTAGATGAAAAGCAAGCTGAAAAAATAAAGAACGGTATGTTCTTAAAGAATGAATTAGAAACAACAGCACCATTTATTACAGTATTTGATAAAAATGATCGTTGCTTAGCAATTTATGAGCATCACCCAAAACACCCTGGAATGCTAAAGCCAATGAAAGTACTTGTGAATAATCAAGAACTAAAGCTATAATGAATTATTGGAAGGATTATTACAGAAAAAGGTGAATTCAAGCGTGAAACTTATTCATTTAACTCATCCACATGAACAAAATAAAATAGAATTACCACCTACTGTAATGGCATTAGGATATTTTGATGGCATTCATTTAGGACATCAACGTGTGATTCGAACAGCGAAAAAAATAGCGGATGAAAGAGGATGTAAAAGTGCTGTCATGACGTTCCATCCACACCCATCTGTTGTATTAGGAAAAAAAGAAGCGCATGTGGAGTATATTACACCGATGCGCCTTAAAGAAGAAATCATCGCAAGTTTAGGAATTGATATCTTATATGTGGTGAAATTCGATGAGCCATTTGCTGGATTATTACCACAGCAGTTTGTCGATGAGTATATTATTGGTTTAAATGTAAAGCATGTAGTAGCAGGCTTTGATTATTCATATGGACGTTTAGGAAAAGGGAAGATGGAGACTTTACCATTTCATGCAAGAGGGGAGTTTACACAGACCGTGATCGAAAAAGTTGAATATCAAGAAGAAAAAGTAAGTTCTACTTCATTACGAAAGTTAATTCGAAACGGTGAAATGGAACAAATTCCATCTATTTTAGGGAGAGCTTACACGGTAGAAGGAACAGTTGTACACGGTGATAAGCGTGGACGTCAAATTGGTTTTCCAACTGCAAATGTAGGTTTAAGTGATAAATATTTGTTGCCACCTGTAGGTGTATATGCGGTAAGGTTGAAGGTTCATGATGAATGGTATGATGGTGTGTGTAATATCGGATATAAACCAACTTTCAAAGAGAATGAGCGTCAATTATCTATTGAAGTGCATCTATTTGAATTTAATAAAGACATATACGATCAAAGTGTTACAGTGGAATGGCACATGCGTATAAGAGAAGAAAAAAAGTTTAATGGAATTGATGAGTTAGTTGCGCAAATCGCTCAAGATAAAAAGGTTGCCGAAGAATATTTTGCGAGCGTAAAGAATATACTTGCTTTTTCAAATGAAAAGTAGTATTCTATGTTATGTACTTTATGACAACCATTACTTGGCATTGCGACTCACCGATGCTTGCTAGGTAACTGGGGGTTTAATTATTAGGAGGTGAAATAGGATGGCTTTAACACAAGAGCGTAAAAACGAAATCATTGCACAATTTAGAACTCATGAGACTGATACTGGTTCTCCAGAGGTTCAAATTGCTGTCCTAACGGAGCAA
The DNA here is from genome assembly GCF_003315125.1 of Bacillus sp. DB-2. Classification (NCBI taxonomy): domain Bacteria; kingdom Bacillati; phylum Bacillota; class Bacilli; order Caryophanales; family Bacillaceae; genus Bacillus; species Bacillus sp. DB-2. The sequence continues at coordinate 77,649 of NZ_QNRN01000006.1, forward strand.
ATTAACACTCTAAACGAGCACTTACGTACTCACAAGAAGGATCATCATTCACGTCGTGGTCTATTAAAGATGGTTGGTAAACGTCGTAACTTACTTACTTACCTTCGTAATAGCGATATCACACGTTACCGTGAATTAATCACAAAGCTTGGCTTACGTCGATAGTCAAAGAAGCGGGAATATTCCCGCTTTTTTGTTAGGTAAAAATATATCTTCTACTCTTTATAGCTTACTTAATTTTCGGCAATACTAGAGGAAAGAATATTGTGATATACTACCCATTTACATAGAAGAATTGAATATTTTAAATTGAGAGGGGTACTTAAATGAGTCAGGAAAAGCAAGTCTTCTCGATAGATTTAGCTGGTCGTCAGCTAACAATTGAAACAAGTCAGCTTGCAAAACAAGCAAACGGAGCAGTATTAGTAAGATATGGCGACACAGCAGTTCTATCTACAGCAACTGCATCAAAAGAGCCAAAAAATGTAGATTTCTTCCCGCTTACAGTAAACTATGAAGAGCGTTTATATGCAGTTGGAAAAATCCCAGGCGGTTTTATTAAGCGCGAAGGCCGTCCAAGTGAAAAAGCAATTTTAGCAAGTCGTTTAATTGACCGTCCAATCCGTCCACTTTTCGCAGATGGTTTCCGTAATGAAGTACAAGTTGTCAGCATCGTAATGAGTGTTGATCAAGACTGTTCTTCTGAGATGGCAGCTATGCTTGGTTCTTCATTAGCATTATCTATTTCAGATATTCCATTTGAAGGTCCAATCGCAGGTGCGACAGTTGGTCGTATTAATGGCGAGTTCGTTATTAATCCAACAGTAGAACAGCAAGAACAAAGTGATATGCACCTTGTTGTAGCTGGTACGAAAGATGCAATTAACATGGTTGAAGCAGGAGCGGATCAAGTACCTGAAGAAACAATGTTAGAAGCAATTATGTTTGGACACGATGAAATTAAACGTCTAATTGCATTCCAAGAAGAGATTGTACAAGCTGTCGGTAAAGAGAAAACAGCAGTGAAACTTTATGAAGTGGATGCTGATTTGAATCAAGCTGTACGTGAAATGGCTGAGACAGATATGCATTCTGCAATTCAAGTGCACGAAAAACATGCACGTGAAGATGCAATTAGCGTAGTGAAAAAGCGTGTAATTGAGCATTACGAAGCTCAGGAAGCTGATGCTGATACATTAGGACAAGTAAGTGAGATTTTATATAAAATTGTAAAAGAAGAAGTACGTCGTCTTATTACAGTTGAAAAAATCCGCCCAGATGGTCGTAAAGGTGACGAAATTCGTCCTTTAGCATCAGAGGTTGGCATTTTATCTCGTACACATGGTTCTGGTCTATTCACACGTGGACAAACGCAAGCATTAAGTATTTGTACATTAGGTGCATTAGGCGATGTGCAAATTTTAGATGGTCTAGGTGTAGAAGAGTCAAAACGCTTTATGCACCATTATAATTTCCCTTCATTTAGTGTTGGTGAAACAAGACCAATGCGTGGACCAGGTCGTCGTGAAATTGGTCACGGTGCACTAGGAGAACGTGCTCTTGAACCTGTACTTCCATCTGAAAAGGATTTCCCATATACAGTTCGTCTTGTATCTGAAGTATTAGAATCAAATGGTTCAACTTCACAAGCGAGTATTTGCGGTAGTACATTAGCGATGATGGATGCGGGTGTACCACTTAAAGCACCAGTTGCTGGTATTGCAATGGGTCTAGTGAAATCTGGTGAGCATTACACAATTTTAACAGATATTCAAGGAATGGAAGACCATTTAGGTGATATGGACTTTAAAGTAGCAGGTACTGCAAAAGGTGTAACTGCACTACAAATGGACATTAAAATCGATGGTTTATCTCGTGAGATTTTAGAAGAAGCATTACAACAAGCGAAAGTTGGTCGTATGCACATTTTAAATCACATGTTATCTGTTATCGCGGAACCTCGCATTGAGTTATCTGCGTATGCTCCGAAGATTATTACAATGGCAATTAACCCAGATAAAATTCGTGATGTTATTGGACCAAGTGGTAAACAGATCAATAAAATCATTGAAGAAACTGGCGTTAAAATTGACATCGAGCAAGATGGCACAGTATTCATTTCATCAATTAATCAAGAGATGAATGAAAAAGCGAAGAAAATTATCGAAGATATCGTTCGCGAAGTACAAGTAGGCGAAATCTACTTAGGAAAAGTTAAACGCGTTGAAAAATTCGGTGCGTTCGTTGAATTATTTAGCGGTAAAGATGGACTTGTTCACATTTCTGAACTTGCACTTGAGCGTGTAGGTAAGGTAGAAGACGTTGTGAAAATCGGTGATGAGATTTCAGTTAAAGTTATCGAGATTGACAAACAAGGTCGTGTAAACTTATCTAGAAAAGTATTGCTAAAAGAAGAGCAAGAAAAAGAAGCAGCTAAAGAAGAAGCAGCTAAAGAAGAAAACGCACAAGAGCAACAATAAGTGAAAGCCAGTTTAGCTGGCTTTTTTTGTTATGTAAAAAATGTGATTCATTTAGATTTTTATGTGAGTATAGGTATAGTTTTCATCATAACGCTCAAATTAACAAAGATAAGAAGAAAATGGTTTCTTTTTTATAGTTAATGGGAGGGTTTATATGAAAGCTCGTATATTAGCGTACATATTTATATTTTCTTTATATATGGGTTGTGGCTCTTATTCCGTTTTTGCGCAGGATAACTTGCATGAAGAGATTCAAAAGCATGTAAAACAGTATGAGATTATGCCGCAAAATGCGATGATTGATAAGATTTGGAAGGCGACGCCTGGGTATAATGGAAAACAAGTGGATATAGAAGCGTCCTATAATAATATGAAGAAAATCAAGAAGTTTGATCAAAAACAACTTGAATTTAAGGAAGTATCACCGAGTGTTCACTTAGAAGATTTACCACCGGCTCCCATTTATCGAGGACATCCACATAAAAAGATGGTGGGATTAACAATTAATGTGGCCTGGGGTAATGAGTATTTGCCACGTATATTAGAGATATTGAAAAAACATGATGTGAAGGCGACTTTCTTTTTAGAAGGACGCTGGGTGAAAGAAAACTTACGATTTGCCAAAATGATTGTCGATGCAAATCAAGAAGTAGGAAATCATTCTTACACACACCCTAATATGAAAACGCTGTCTACAGATGAAATACGAGATCAATTACAAAAAACGAATCGAATGATAGAAGCAGCTACAAATCAGAAAGTGAGATGGTTTGCTCCGCCAAGTGGAAGCTTTCGGGATGAGGTAGTAAAAATAGCGGATGATTTCCAAATGGGGACGATTATGTGGACTGTAGATACAATTGATTGGAAGCGGCCAGAACCGGGTGTGCTATTGCAGAGAGTAATGCGAAAAATACATCCAGGTGCTATTGTGCTAATGCATCCTACTTCATCTACAACAGAAGCGCTAGATACTATGATTAAAAATTTAAAGGAACAAGGATATAAAGTGGGGAATATTACAGAATTACTAGATGAAAAACGTGTGGATTAAATACATTTGCATGACATTCATCTCTAAACTTGTTATCATTAAATAATAGCAATTATTTAGAGAAACTGGCATTAGGAGGAAAGTTTTTGATTAAAAAATATACGTGTAAAAATGGTGTAAGAATTGTTATGGAGAATATACCAACTGTACGCTCGGTTGCGATTGGTATATGGATCCACGCAGGTTCAAGAAATGAAAATGAAAAAAATAATGGGGTTTCGCACTTTTTGGAACATATGTTCTTTAAAGGGACAGAAACGCGAAGTGCAAGAGAGATTGCAGAATCATTTGATAGCATTGGTGGACAAGTAAATGCTTTTACTTCAAAAGAATATACATGTTACTATGCGAAAGTGCTAGATGAGCATGCTAAATATGCATTAGATGTTTTAGCAGATATGTTCTTTAATTCAACATTTGATGAGGAAGAACTGAAAAAAGAGAAGAATGTTGTATTTGAAGAAATAAAAATGTACGAAGATGCGCCAGATGATATTGTGCATGATATGTTAACGAAAGCGACATATGAAACGCATCCGCTTGGATATCCTATTTTAGGAACAGAAGAAACGCTTGAAACATTTACAGGTGATACGTTACGTCAATATATGAAAGATCATTACACACCTGAAAATGTTGTTGTATCAATTGCAGGGAATATTGATGAAGCATTTTTACAAACTGTAGAGCAATATTTCGGTAGTTACGAAGGGACAACAAATCGTGAACAAGTACATAGCCCAATTTTCCATTTCAATAAAGTAGCACGTAAGAAGGAAACAGAACAAGCTCATTTATGTTTAGGATATAAAGGCTTGCAAATGGGACACGAAGATATTTATAACTTAATTGTATTAAATAATGTTTTAGGCGGTAGTATGAGTAGCCGTTTATTCCAAGAAGTACGTGAGCAACGTGGGTTAGCGTACTCAGTATTTTCTTACCATTCTTCTTATGAAGATACAGGTATGTTAACACTTTACGGTGGAACAGGTAGTAAACAATTAGATACACTGTATGAAACAATGCAAGAAACGTTAAATACGTTGAAAAATACAGGTATTACAGAAAAAGAGCTTGTTAACAGTAAAGAACAATTAAAAGGAAACTTAATGTTAAGTTTAGAAAGTACGAATAGTCGTATGAGCCGTAATGGTAAAAACGAATTGCTTCTTCGTAAACATCGTTCTCTTGATGAGATTATTGAAAGTGTGAACACTGTAACAAAGCAAAATGTAGACGAGTTAATTCGCAATATGTTTACCGATGAATTCTCTGCGGCACTTATTAGTCCGGATGGAAAACTGCCAAAAGGAATGAAACTTTAATCGATCTTGTAATTCATTCGCTTTCGGAAATAACCGTATCTCTTTTATATGAGATACGGTTATTTTTTTTATATATGCAGAATAGGTACTTATTATAGGATAACCTTCATAAAAAGTAGGATAGGGGGAGATTTAATGCGTTTAAGTGAATTAAGTGGCAAAGAGATTGTGGATTTAGAAAGAGCAGAAAAAATGGGAGTTTTAGGTCATGCAGATTTAGAAATTGATGAGAGAGATGGAAAAATACAAGCGCTTATTATACCTGCTGGGAAATGGGGAGGTTTTAAAAGAGAACAGCAAGAAGTGAGAGTAGAATGGAGCAAAATAAAGAAGGTTGGAAATGATATGATACTTTGCGATCTTACGAACCATTCAAGATCATAGTGAAAGATGACCATTTTGGTTGTCTTTTTTTTATCTTTATATAAAGAAAATAAATCACGTGTGCTTTTTGTTTTTCAATCACCTCAAACGCGTACATTACATATGATGTGGAGGAAAAAGAAAAAGTAGGCATTTTTCTTATAAATGAAAGAAAAAGAAGGTGAATTAGGGAATGTTGACTGAGATGCATATTGCTGTCATAGGAGGAGATGCACGGCAGCTAGAAGTAATTCGCAAGCTAGTCGAACTGGACGCGAAACTTTCATTAATAGGGTTTGAACAGTTAGATCATGGCTTCACAGGGGCAGCAAAGGAAAGTATACAAGATTTAAATTTCACTTCTTTAGATGCGATTATTTTGCCGGTTGCAGGGACGAATGCCAGAGGAGAAGTAGATACTATTTTTTCAAATGAAAAAGTTTCCATAACGAAAGAACAAATTGAAAAGACGCCAGAAAACTTCACTATATATTCAGGTATTGGTACACCTTACTTGGAAAATCTCGTAGCTACTACAAATCGCAAACTTGTAAAATTATTTGATCGTGATGATGTTGCAATCTATAACTCTATTCCGACCGTAGAAGGTACACTAATGATGGTTATTCAACATACTGATTACACAATTCATGGATCGAATGTAATGGTTTTAGGATTTGGTAGAACTGGTATGAGTGTTGCAAGAGCCTTTCAATCATTAGGAGCACATGTCAAAGTTGGAGCGAGACGTTCGGAACATATTGCTCGTATTACAGAAATGATGTTTTCTCCTTTTCATATGCAAGACATAGAGAAAGAAGTAGGTAATATCGATATTGTTATTAATACAATTCCACATCTCGTTGTGACAGCGAATGTTATTTCAAAAATGCCAGCTCATACGCTAGTTATTGATTTAGCTTCTAAGCCAGGTGGCACGGACTTTCGCTATGCGGAGAAGCGTGGAGTGAAGGCACTATTAGCACCTGGTCTTCCTGGGATTGTTGCACCGAAAACAGCAGGACAAATATTAGCGAATGTTCTTTCTCAGTTATTAATAGCAGATGCAATCGCAAAGGAGGATGATGAGAAATGAGTTTGAAGGGAAAACGAATTGGTTTCGGATTTACAGGGTCACATTGTACGTATGAAGAAGTTATGCCACATTTAGAGAAGTTAATTGCAGAAGGTGCAGAAGTACGTCCCGTTGTTTCTTATACTGTCCAATCAACAAATACTAGATTTGGCGAAGGGGAAGAATGGATTAAAAAGATCGAAGAAATAACCGGTTTTAAGGCAATTAATTCAATCGTTGGCGCAGAGCCACTAGGACCGAAAATTCCACTAGATTGCATGGTGATTGCACCACTAACAGGGAATTCGATGAGTAAATTTGCAAATGCAATGACAGACTCTCCAGTATTAATGGCAGCAAAAGCGACGCTTAGAAATGGGAAGCCTGTTGTGTTAGCTGTTTCGACGAATGATGCGTTGGGGCTTAATGGAGTAAATCTAATTACACCAACAAGGTGACGACAAAGCACGAACGCTTATATGTCACCATCTTGAGGGAGCTTAGGGTAAAGCACAAGTTCGAAATCATCGAGCCTTTGCCACTTTTCTTTCTTATAAACGGCCTTTTCTAAAATCGACTTTAGGAGGCTGTTTTTCTTTTTGGGATCATCTGTTTTAAAATACAAATCAAGAACATGCTCCACTTGAGGTATTGTATCTTTCTTCACTTTTTCCTTCTTAATTTCTGTTTTAATTTCTTTCTTTAAGTTTTCCATCGTGGAAGTAATTTCATTGATACGGTCGGAAATGACTTGCGAACGTTCTAAAAACATATCGACGGTGTAAACGCCACGCTCTAATAAATCGTGTAAATTATTTTTTTGTTTTTGGACATCCACTAATTCTTTCTCAAGCTTTCTTAATGCAGCTTCATTCATTTGAATAACTTGTGTTTCTTTTAATTTGTCACCTTGCTTATGTGCTTCAAAATCAGCTTTATAATTGATATACCATTCTTTTAATGCCTCGAGTAAACGCTTCTCGATTAATTCAGTATAGCTTGATTTGTTTTCACAACCACGGTGCTTACAATCCATCGTTTCTTTTCGGTTCTTCGGATAACGTTGGACCATACTATAACCACATTTACTACATTTAATAATACCAGCTAGTGGATTTTTAATACCATTCGTATTGTAAGGAACGTGATATCTTGAATTTAATTTTTCTTGTGCTTGCTCAAACAAGCTTTCAGGTATGATTGGCTCATGCTTACCATCGGCAATAATCCAATCCGATTTATCTTGGCGTGCACAACTTCTTTTTACAGCATCAGGCCGCTTTACTTCTTTTCGTTTTTGCCACGTTACTTTTCCGATGTACACATTGTTCTTTAATATATCTAAGATGCTATAAGGATTCCATTCATTACCTAGCTTACTTTTGTAGCCAAGGTCATTTAACTTATTCCTAATTGCACTAGCACCCATATCCTCATTTGCATACCAATCAAATATCATCCTTACAACAGAAGCTTCTTCTGGGTTAATTGTTAACGTACGTTCTCGCTTATTTAAGCGATGGATATCATATCCGAATGGTGCATGTGTACCAAGGTAATTCCCAGCCTCTACACTAGCGACACGACCTCGTTGCATACGGCGTGTAATAATCTTTAACTCCTTACGTGCCATAAACGCTTCAAATTCGCTGTATTCTTCATCCCACTCATCATTAAGGTCATAAGTCTTCCTAGGTGTCATAATCTTCGTATTCGAGCGTTTAAACGTCTCTAAAATGATTCCTTGTTCTTTCATACCGCCACGACCTAAACGGTCCATATCCATACAAAGAACAACATCATATTTATTATCTTCAATTTCTTCAAGCAGCGCTAACATCTCAGGGCGTTTCACTAAGCTCTCACCAGAAACGATCTCCTCACGGACAGATAAAACATTTAAGTTCATTTCCTTGGCAATTTTCAGCAGGGTAGTGCGGTGTTTTGCTAAAGTTTCGCCTTCGCCACGTGCTTCGGCTTCGAGATCGGCACGGGACTTACGTAGATAGATTGCAGTTTTCATGGTTAGGCCTCCTTATTATTTGTTATTATACGAAAAGTAGAGAAATAGAAGAAGTAAATATAGTAGGTGAGAGTGAAAAAGTTCTTCTAAACATAGTTTAAGAAGAACTTTCAATTTTTGTATATTGATACCATTTGTCGCTATCTCGTTTAAATAAATAAATTACATTTTGTTTTTTTAAGTCTTTTTCCTCTACCAGAACCCATTCATTTTCGATTCTTGTGTACAAGTGTATTAATGAAAGATGTTTTATATCCTTATACTCAACTATCTTCATTGAATAATTATAACTTTTAAAGCCACCTTTATTAATATTGTGGAAGTATAAAACCGCCATCAAGAAAAATATTATTATAAATGGTTGAAGGAAAAGATTATTGATTTGTTCTAGATTTAGCTTTAACGCGAATAAGTCTTTTGTTGCAGATAGATAATAAAGTGCTTGTACATATAGAGCTACCAGAAAGAAATAGAAATATAGGAAAAAACCAGTTTTATTGGTGAAAAAAGATAGAATTTTTAGTGGTTTAATCCAATTGTTAGGTATTAAAGATTTTATCCCTGTTAGGGCCAAATAAATAAGTGTAATTAATACAGCAAAAGCAAATGAAACTGATATAAAATTCTTGAAGTTTTTAGACAAAAGAATTTTTATATCTTTTAATCCGTAAGCGAATAAAAGTGAAGCTATTTGGAATATAAGATATGTAGATAATAATAGTAACAATACCTTTGTTATTTTGACTAAAAAGCGTGTTTGTTTTGTTTCAAAAATTAAGTCGAAATTATTTTTTCTAGTATATGTTATTATAACGGCAATGATTGGAGCAAGTGCAGCTAAAAATGGCCAAACACGCCCCGAGAATAAAGATACTATGCTATTGATTTGTTCCATATGGCGTCTCCTTTTTAAAAGTTAATCTCAAAGTGATTGTTGAAAACACACGGCAGAAACAAATATTGCTTCTTGTGCCATGTGTTTGAATTGGTTATTGAACAACAACAAATTTCGTGAAGAACTCCTTACGTTTTGCCTTATTATATACGTATGGATCGTTAAACTTTTTGACCCAAGACTTGTCTTCAACTTTTAAATCTTCAATTTTAAAGCCTAAGTGTGAATTCAATGATTTTCTATCCAAGTTGATATTGTATATTTTTCCTTCAAATGGAAGAGTCATTTTTACAGCATTTAAATCTGGGAATTGTCTTAGTAATCTCGCAGGTTCACTTACAAACATTTTTTCAATAGCATCTCCAGTCGAAAAATATTGTTTATATAGCTCTTCAGTAACGTTGCCATCTGCTTTTGCTGATTTATAAGATGCAAATGAATCGTGGAATGTAATTTCAGCTTCTTTATTATTAAGTTTCATATCCTTAATAAAATTTCCGCCTCTGATGTTTTGGGCATAAGAAGTAAACTCTTTTTGTTTTTCTTCAGCCTTTTTTTGTTCCTCAGCTAATTTCTTCTCTTCAGCTTTTAGTTTATCCTCAGCTTCTTTTTGCTCTTTAGCCTTTTGTTTCTCTTCGGCTTTTAGTTTTTCCTCAGCTTCTTTTTGTTCTTTATCTTTTTGTTTTTCTTCGGCCTTTAGCTTATCCTCAGCTTCTTTTTGCTCTTTAGCCTTTTGTTTCTCTTCGGCTTTTAGTTTTTCATCAGCTTCTTTTTGTTCTTTATTTTTTTGTTTCTCTTCC
>NZ_QNRN01000006.1:87674-237471 GCF_003315125.1 Bacillus sp. DB-2
ATCCTCAGCTTCTTTTTGCTCTTTAGCCTTTTGTTTCTCTTCGGCTTTTAGTTTTTCATCAGCTTCTTTTTGTTCTTTATTTTTTTGTTTCTCTTCGGCCTTTAGCTTATCCTCAGCTTCTTTTTGCTCTTTAGCCTTTTGTTTCTCTTCGGCTTTTAGTTTTTCATCAGCTTCTTTTTGTTCTTTATTTTTTTGTTTCTCTTCAGCTTTTAGCTTTTCTTCAGCTTTTTGTTTAGCGAGAATTTCTTGTTTTTCTTGTGGTGTCATGTTCATGTTAACTACAATTAATGAAATGATAGATAAAACAAAAGCTATACCTGTAAGCTTAAAGTATTTCTTAGTGGTTGGTTTCTTTTTTAAACGAAATACCAATGATGTAATTAGTAAAATGAACGTGGCTATCATTGCTATTGCAAATAGAAATGAGAAAAATATTTTCATCTATGTAACTCCTAACTTATAAAGTTGTATTTTAAATTCATATTAATAGGTTTTTAAACGAGCAAAATTTTCTGGAATCCCATAGATTTCAGCTACTTCTTGAATTGATAGATTAGTATCTTGATATTCAGAAATCATTTCATCAGTTAATAAGAGCTCGACTGCAAATGTATTTGCTTCAATCTCTAACCGATCTACAGAATACAGAGTTTTATTTCTTAAAAATGGAGTATTTGCTTTTGGGTGTAATAGGGCATGTCCAAGTTCATGAGCACACACAAAACGTTGAGTAGTTTCATCAATTTTATTATTAATATGAATGAATTTAAAGCGTTTGTATGTGTTGTAAAAACCAAGAGTATTCCCAAGGTCTTCAAACAACACTATAATATTTTTTCGTCTAGCAATTTCAAACGGATTTGTTGTTTCATGCTTTTCTGCGATTTTGAGTGCGTATTCTTTAATTTCCATTTCTCGCCCCGTTCAATCTTTTTTATACTTGTTTGGAGTGAATTTTTGTTTTGCTAATTGTTTTGCCATGCGCATTGAGTTCTCCAGAGAAATACGAATCATTTCTTTTGTATGGTCGTCTATTGGTTCTCCATCAAACATTAACGCTTCATCACTGTTTTCTAAATCCTTTAATGTTTTTTCTAGGTCACGTGCAATATCACGACTATCTTTTTTTGTTAAGTCAGGAAGTGTATTGGATACTCTTGATTCATCTTCTCTTCCTAATAAATAATCTGTTGTTACTCCTAAAACATTAGCTAAATCTTTTAGCATTTCGTTTGAGGGAGTACTATGACCATTCTCATAGTTACTAATGGTGCCTTTAGTTGTATTTACTTTATTGGCTAATTCTTGTTGAGTGAGTTTACGTGTTTTACGTGTTTCTTTTAATCTTTGTTTCAACATTTTTAGCACCTCCCGTTAATAAAAAGTACAAATATATTGTACATTATATAGATGAAACATCAAACTTTGTACAAGAAAATTGTACAAATGCATTGACGTACAAGAATCTTATACTTATAATAAAAGTACAAATAACTTATACAAGGAGCGAGACAGTGAACAAAAATATCAAGTTAATTAGATCCAGGAAAGAAAGTAAGTTAACGCAACAAAATCTTGCAGGTAGAATGCAAGTTACAAAATCTACAATAAGTAATTGGGAAAATGGCCATAGTAATCCAAATCTTGAAAAAGCTATAAGGTTGGCTGCTATTCTTGGGTGTGATGTAAAAGATTTAATTTGATGTATGTTAGTACAAGAATCTTATACTTTTTGACTAGGAAGTAGGTGAGAAAATGCCATCAACTAACATGGCAGTACCAACAGATCAGCTGCATAAACATATAGAAAGTACTTCAAGAGGTGACACCATGAGCCAACAAGAAGAATATGCAGCGACTTATGAATTTGGAAAAACGAAAGTCTATGTTGTGGCTCCTGAGCCAAAATTGCAAAAGGATATTGATAAACTCCTTCAAGCATATTACAAGGCTGGTTGGGCCATCATCAAAGAAATACAAGTGAAAGAAAACATTGAGGAATAGTTCCTCTCTTTTTACATGAATAATAGACAAGTTACGTATGTACTAAATTCATTGTAACCATTTGAAAACTAAATATGGAGGCGAACAGATATGGGAACAAGCATATACTGCAATTCAGCAATAGGGGAATTATTACAGAATGCTAGAGAATGTTGTGATAATGTTCAGCTGAAAACGAAGAAAGGGTTATCTAAGTATCTTGGTATTACACATGAAAGATTAACCCGTATTGAATCTGGACTTTCTAAACCAGAATTTGAGCTTGCGATGGATTGGTGCCAAGCAACAGGAGCAAAGTTGAATCAACAAGCGATTAAACATATTTATGGTGTTGGATTACCTCCTACAGATCCACGATTAACTCAAGATGTAAATCTACAATTGATGAACTACATTAAACAAGCTGAAGAGGGGATTGTGGCAGCAAAGGAAATCATGAACTTACAAGTTGCAACAAGGTCATGGAAGCTTGATGAAAAAAAGAAACATGAATACGCAGTTCATGCAAAAGAAATCTTCGATACAATCCAAGCTACTCAATGTGTAGTACAAGCTCTTGAGCAGGTTCATTTTGGCATTATGGAACAAATACAAAGAAGTTGGTTGCAAAAGGCTATGGCGGAGAACGTTATTATTCAATCGGTGGATAGCTTAATGACTTTAACAAAGATGCTGTAAAGGAGGAAGAAAAATGACAGTAGATTATAAGAAACCAAGTTTAAGAGAATATAAGGAACTAATACGCTATGATGCAAAACTAACTGGTGAAATTAAAATAGCAAAAACACTTGGTGAGGATTCAAAGTCAGTTGAGTTAAAGCAAGAGAAAAAGTTAGTGGGGATTCGAATCAAAATTATCGAAGCATCATTCATTTTAAAACATAAATGGGCAAAAGAAAAAGCTACCGCCTAGACAACAGTAGCTCTAACAAAAATATTGTAAAGCAATTATAACATTTTATAAATCATTTGGACAAGCACTGTGCTTGTCGTTATGACCAGAAAGGGATTGTTCCTCCCAATACCTCTACAATGTTCCTTTCTGGTTGTAACGATGCGTACAGCATCAATTTAATTAGAAAGGAGATGTAATTCATGAACGATAAAAACAATCATCTTCATGATCTAGTTCTTCCAGGAGATTTTTCATTCGCGAATAAACTTCATAACTGTATGGCTGCATGTATTCATAACATGTTTAATGCAGAATCAACCGAAGAATCAAATCACTGGGAAGAAGAATTGGAGCGATGTATGAAAGAATTTAAAATGCTTCGTGATACAAAAGAAGAACATGAGGCATCGATGAGTTATCGTGTAGTGATTAAAGATTTAAGAGCAAGAGGAGTTAACGCCTCTTTAGTAACACGTAGAAAATAAAAAATCTATCACTTGGCAGAGTGATAGATAAATGGTTTTGCAAAAGATCTTAGGATTAATTATATCAAATTAGCATTCGTATAACAACGGAGTGTGTTGCATGATTCTAGACAAAACGTTACATAGAGTGTTGCTGAACCCTAAGGTATTTCAGCAAGCGACATCAGAGCAACACCTAATTTACTTAGTAAACCAATATCTCAAAACAGGATACAAGAATTATCGCTTATTACGTGTAGAGGACGGATTCGCGATATGTAAACGGGAGGATGAATAATATGGCAGTTTATAGACCAGTACACGTTTCATTTTGGCAGGATTCATTTGTTTTAGATCTTACACCGGAGGAGAAGTATTTCTACTTATATTTGATGACAAACAGTAAGACGTCTCAATCAGGAATCTATGAGCTTCCACTTCGTATTATTGAAACCGATACAGGATATAACCGTGAAACTGTTATGAAGCTATTAGAACGTTTTGTTGAGTATGGAAAAATTAATTACAACCAAAAAACAAAAGAGTTGTTCTTAATCAACTGGTTGAAATTCAATCCAATTAAAAATGTAAACATTGAAAAGTGTGTTTTAAAAGAAATTCAATCTGTAAAAGATCAAGATTTTCTGGTTGATTTTTATGAAACATGTTTGCAATTAGAAAAAGAGCAAGATTTTAAAATTCCTCGTATTAAGGAGTATTTATCAGTCCGTTTGGAGGGGCTTATAAGGGGCTTCCAAGACCCTAGCAAGGAAGAAGAAAAAGAAGAAGAAAAAGAAAAAGAACAACAACAAGAAAAACGCGCAAGCGCGGAAGAAGTTGTTGAGGTTAATCCGATTTCTTTTTACGAACAAAACTTCGGACTGATTACACCTTTTATTGCAGATGGTATTCACGCTTGGATAGATGATTTAAATGCAGAGCTCGTTGTGAAAGCTATGGAAATTGCTTTAGAGAAGAATACAAGAAACATGAATTACGTAAATACAATTTTACGAGATTGGCACCTTAAGGGATTGAAAACAGTAGCAGACGTTGAAGCCGCTGATAAAGCATTCCGTGCTCAACGATTAGCAAAACCGCAACAATCAACACAAGTACCTTATCAACAAAAAGGCTTATCGGAATCTACTAAAAACGTAATACAACAGCAAGAATCATGGGAACAAAACATTCCAACGGATGAAGAACTTGCAGCGCTTAATCAAAAAAGTGGGTGGATGGTTCAATGAGTAACGATATGATTCGTAACACAGAAGCTGAACAAAGTGTTTTAGGTAGCATTATCCAAGAAGGCGATTTAATTAAAGATTGCCAGCTAAAGGAAAAACAGTTTTCTTTACCAACACACCAAGTGATTTTTAAAGCGATGAGAGAGTTAGAGGATGCTGAGGTTCCAATAGACCTTGTCGCTCTCATGGGGAAATTCGATGAAAGCTTTATGAATCAGATTGGCGGAATTGAATTCTTTGTAAACCTGACAGAAGTTGTAACAACAACTAAAAACTTCTCGTATCATGAAGGTTTAGTGATTGAAGCTTGGAAGATGCGACATGCTCAAGAGGTTGCTGGTAATTTATATAACCGTCTTCAGCAAGATAGGGATATGAGTGCTATTAGTACATCAATTGATGAACTAAGTGCCATTGAAGAAACAGGTTATTCAGATGAATTTAACTTGAAAGACACACTTGTTGATTTGTATAAGAATATGCAAATTGATGTAGGAGATTTAACCGGTATACCAACTGGTTATGACGACTTAAACAGAATGACAGCAGGACTACAAGAAGGCGATTTAATTATTGTCGGTGCCCGTCCTTCGATGGGGAAAACAGCATTTGTATTAAACATTGCTTTCCATGCAGCGAGTGCTCATACAGCAACAGGCGTCTTTTCGCTAGAGATGGGAGAAGAACAGTTGCTTAAGCGGATGATCTCAAGTACCGGAAATATAGATGCTACAAAATTAAAGAATCCTAAAAAACTATGTAATTTAAAGGATTGGGAAAAGATTAGCCAAGCAATGGGGTTAATAAATGATTTGCCGTTAGAAATATACGATAAAGCCAATGTAACGATGCAAGAGATTTACGCAAAGACTAGGAAACTAAAGCGCAAATATCCAGACAAAAAGGTGCTAGTCGCAATAGATTACCTGCAGCTTATTGTAGGTGACACAAAACATAGAGGAAATCGTATGCAAGAGATTGGTGAGATTAGTCGTAAGCTAAAACTTATGGCAAGAGAGCTAAATGTATGTGTGGTTGCATTATCGCAGTTAAGTCGTGCTGTTGAAAGTAGGCAAGATAAAAGGCCGCTACTCTCAGACCTACGTGAGAATGGTCAAATTGAGCAAGATGCGGATTTGATTGCATTCTTATATCGTGAAGATTATTACGACCGCGAAACAGAAAATAAAAACATAACGGAAATTATTTTAGCGAAACAGAGGAATGGCCCAGTTGGTGTTGTTGAACTAGCATTCATTAAAGAATTTAGTAAGTTTGTAAATTTAGAGAGAAAGTTCAATCATCAACAGGAGGCTTAATCATGTTGTTACGTCAGGAAGTAGAACATAGAAAACTAGCAATCATTCGTAAACTATTGGGATTAGGATTAACTGAAATTAACGGACAAACATTAGATCAACTAACGTTAACGCAGCTTGAAGGAATCTTAATTGCAAGCTTGCAGGTATTGGAGGGGAAAAACAATGCCAAAGCAATTAACAATTTTTGAAGTGGAACCAGTTGTATCATTTGATCCTAAGAAAGCTCATATTCACCGTTTGAATTCAAAATTACGGTATGCAGATGTGGTTGTGCAAATACCACGTCAAGCCAAAGCGATTGATGAATTAAAACCAACGGCAGCGCCTGATGAGCGTTATGAGTTATTTGAAGATTACACAATTGGAATTTGGCGTTATAAGCGAGTGGAGGATAAACAATTTGATTGGGAAGAAGCAGAAGAAATGTGTAAGCGAGCAAGGGATAGCAAAGAGCCGATTCCAATACGGCTTCATTTATCACTTGAACAATCATTTGTTCCAGAAAATGTTGTGCGATATTTGTAGACAAACAAAAAAGCCGAGACTGCTCCCGACTCACTTCGACAAAGTAATTATAACATATGGGAGTGATCTTGGTGGGAATTAGAAAAGAAAATCTTGTAGAAATGACAGCTGAAATAGATTTGAAAATAAACGGAATATATGTCGTTAAAAATGGTCAAGTCCAACTAATAGAACCACCTCAAGGTGGATTTGGTGAACAATCATTTGTATATCAAAGTGGAAAAGTAATTCGTATGGAAGAACGAAAAACACAGTTACTTTAATCAAATTTGAATTTTGTATAAAACGAGGTGATAAAGATGGATCAAGAATCAGTAATTTTGAAAGAAATCTCTGATTATGAATTTATTGAGATTGTACAAAACGTAGCCGAGCATCATCTGGAAGATAAATATTTTGATAAAGATATAAAAAATCAATATGGACCATCAATAGAAAAATCATTGTTAATGTTTGCTTGGACAAAAGGTTTTTAACCAAAGCGTTATTTGAATAGAAAATGGCAGCTGAAAAGTCAAG
The DNA here is from genome assembly GCF_003315125.1 of Bacillus sp. DB-2. Lineage (NCBI taxonomy): Bacteria > Bacillati > Bacillota > Bacilli > Caryophanales > Bacillaceae > Bacillus > Bacillus sp. DB-2. The sequence continues at coordinate 94,654 of NZ_QNRN01000006.1, forward strand.
GATGAATCAGCTGCCAATAGAGTAGTTATTAAATCTTATTATTAAGCTTTTAATTTGGGTTTTTGCTCTTATTCCAAGAAGAAATTGTACCAAAAATCGCACCAGACATTGCACCGATTAAAGTCATGAAAATTGCACTCCATGCTGCAAATGACATAATTACACCTCCTAATAATAAAATGTTGTAACTATGTAGTTTATTATATCTTATTTTAACGATGTAATGTAGGGGAAGGCCAGAAAATCAAACAAAATAGTTATTGTATGAAAAATAAATAAAAGAACCCGTTAGTCATAAACGGATTCTTTCCACAAGGTTCACAAGGAATACAAGGTAACTGGTCCAGAGAAACCTATGAAATTCCATGTGATAGTAATGTATGTAAATGAATCAAAACGGTTAATGGAAATTAAACAAAATCCTTATTTAAAACAAGAAGCCTTAGAGTTAGGGTTCTAGGGCTTCTTGTTTTGGTATATCTCACACGATTTTATAAAAAGGATCGAACGTATTGAAGATAACATGTGAATGTTTCATAAATGTATCGAAAAAGTGAACAAAATTGCTATTGCAGAAGAAGCAGAAATGAAGTTTCTAATAGGTAAGTACGTAAAAGGTATTATTTCCAGTGGATAAAATGCACTTAGGGCACCTAATCATTATTTTATCGGAGGAAAAGAATATGTTATGAACTTGGTTGAATGAAAAAATGAATATTTTACTATAATCGAAGTTAATGAAATATATTTTTGGGGTTATATCAATGATTGTTATCTCGATGGACACTTTAACTTTATAAAAGTCCTAGAAGAAAAACACAACTATGAGGAATAGCAAGCTATAAAAGTGAACAAAATCGTTATTTAAATAAAAGAAACCCCGATTGTCTGCGGGGCTTCTAAGGGTAATCGTCAAGTAATGACGTACTCGACTAAATAACCATATCATGAATTTTTTGGTAAAAATACTGGTAAATGTGTCCAAATGGATAAGGTCATCATTTGGAATAAAAATGCTATTTAAAAAGAAAAGAGTATTAAATTCTTAAAAATAAATATGCCCTAGCATGGTGCAAGACTAGGGCATAAAAATTAGTTGATAAGTATCTTAGTATTAATACTAAGATACTATTTATACGTAATGTTAGGAAATGTGGATATTTTTCGAAAAACAATATAGAAATTTCATTTTGTAGAAAAGGGGAATGGATATGAGTAAAGTTAAAGATTTTACAGGCAAGGTTGGAACAGAGTTTATGAGCTTCTTAATTGAAGGTGATAAATTGCATAGTGCCTATTATTCAAAAGTGGAGGTCATTATGGAAGATGGTACAAAGAAGATGATCTGCATTAAGGATGATACAGCGTTGAAAGGGATAGCTGAAGGACAGACAAGAGCCGAAGCGATTAAGAACGCAAAGGATTTCCTAAAGAGACAGGACGAAAAACAAAGAGCAGCTAGCAAAAGCTAACTGCTCAGTCTTGAAGGAAATCTAAATGGTTACAGCACATTAAAGATGGGTTATCTATAGTATGAACGGAATATTGAGTTTTATTCAGGAGGTAGAGGGAAATGAGACCACGTAGATTTGAGTATTTAATTTCTTATAAGTACTACCAAAATAACGGTAATGCTGATTGTACGTATTTATTTAATAGTCGTTCGAAACTAAATAGTAGAAAAAATGTCCTGGATTTAATGGATCTGTTAAAAGAAAAATGCAATGCTCATACGGTTGTAATTAATAACATTCAGTTACTAAGAGAGAAAAGAGCGTTATAAAACTTAACAAAATAATCTTTTTGTATATAGAAAAATAAGATATTATGCTCCATTGATTAGGAATCTTTTCCAATGTATTCTTAAGGGTACGGGAATAGAAGGAATATCTTCAAGAGGAGAGTGATTAATTTATGTTAGGAAAGTGGATGAATAAATTAAAAGAACCTAAATGTATACATAGATATAAACTTATTAAAAGCCAAGACAGTGAAGATTTTAAAACTGGTAAGATGGGGATAGTTAGTTATTATAAATGTGAAAAGTGTGGAAAAGAGAAGGAAATCAGTAAATATACTAATGACGTTAATAGTGACTATTGGGATATTTAAAATAACATTCGAATTAAGTCCGGCTAGAAAACTAGAGGACACCAATTCTTTAGAGCAGCAATTAAAGCTGTTTTAGGAATAGGTGTCCTTTTTATTTTGAAAAGGGAGATGGGGAAATGAAGGGGCTAAGGGATCAATTGCGTGAGTGAAATAAGCAATCAAAACAAGCGGAAAAGAAAAACAAGAAAAAACAAAAAGAGAAATTAAGCACTCGTGAAATTGAAGATTTAATGGGGATTCGTGGACCACGTTATGAACGTAGACGTGGAGCTTTAAGACAAAAGTAATTAAAAAATAAAAAGGAGTGGTCTTACATGACTAAACAATTATCTTTCTTACCAAAAATCGATAGAACAGCAACGCAAGAGAAGTTAGAGGGTGTTCTTGAAAGTGTACGTATATATAGACAGTTCGGGATGATGCGTAAAGAAATGAAAGTCACTCCTTCTTATGAAATGCGTGAGCACGGTCCTACACATGCAGTTGGTAAGCCGTTAGAAGATGTTGCCATAGCGAATATTCAACAAAGTAAACGAGAAGAGTGGCTTGAAAGAATGTCATTACGTATTGATCAGTTTCTAAACCGATTAGGAAATGGACGTGCAGGAAGTATCCAAAGAGATATTATTTATAAACGTTATTTAGAAGAAGAGGATGTATGTGATTACATGGTTTATAACGAAATAGGAATGTCGGAGCGTACTTATCGACGTTGGAAGTCTAAAGCGTTTTATAAACTTGCTTTTGCACTTGGATTAGAAGTTTACGAGACAGAAGAGACTGGAGGTAATGAATAATGAATTTTGTTCAGCCAATACGTGATCCAGAAGAAATACGGCAGCTAAAAGAGTATTTTAAGGAGAAGAGCTTACGTAATTACATTCTCTTCATTATGGGCATTAATACAGGTCTCAGAATATCCGATATTTTGAAATTAAAAGTAGGGGATGTTAAAGGTAGTCATATATCTATGAGGGAAAAGAAAACAGGGAAACAGAAACGAATACAAATTACTGCAGCACTGAAAAGAGAACTCAAATGGTTTATTGTAGAAAGAGAAGACAATGAGTATTTATTGCAAAGCAGACAAGGTAAGAATCGTCCGATTGGTCGTAGCATGGCATATAAGATATTAAGCGGAGCAGCGGCAGAGTTCGGGTTAGATGAAATAGGAACACATACGTTAAGAAAAACATACGGGTATCACATGTACATGCAAACGAAAAACATAGCATTACTCATGGAGATATTCAATCACTCATCAGAGAAGGTCACACTACGTTATATAGGGGTAAATCAAGATGCAATGGATAGAGCAATGACTAGGTTTAAAATCTAATTACTGCTTATTTCTTTTTAAATCTAGGGGTATTGCAGCATTTTGGAAAAAACTCACGCTAAAAGTATGAAAGATTTTATACAGTTCTAGTAACAAACAAGAACCCTAAAACCGCGCTAGGATAGGAATGTATAAAAAAATACATAGATCCATAGAACAAAAAAAGAAGGTCCCTTGGTGAGAGTACGGTTTCCTCTCTTTTCCTTGCTACCGATAATGAGACGTTATGTTAACCAAACGTGTATAGAGTATACAGTCAAAAAAGTACAATACATCGCTTCTTCCAAATGGTACAATTAGGAAAAAAGGGGGAGAGAATATGTATGATTACAAATTTGTGAAAGTCGAAATTGATGGATGGAAAGGGCAACCCAAAGAAGATTATAAGCGTATTATTATCGAACATGCTGAGGATGGTTGGGAATTTGTTCAAGTCCTTACTCTAACAATCTCAGGATACACGAATTCTTTGGAGATTATCTTCAAACGAACCAAAGAACTTCTTTAAAAGATGAAAGAGGTTTGCCTTAAATAACATACAAAAAGAACTGAAATATTTGGGGATCTAATTGTTCTCGATTTAACTTATAAGACAAATAAGCTAATATTAATCAACTTCCAATAACGTTATATTATGTGAACACTGGAGTCCTCCAGTTAAACAATCTGGAGGACTTTTAATAGTCTTCTAAATACGTTGAATCCCGATAATGAGACGTTATGTCAACCGAACATGAATACAATATGCATTATTCCTTATTCAACTAATCGCAGATAACTCTATTCTTGGGTGCAATATCAGGAAATTACTTACAACAAAAAAGGTGGAATAATATAGAAAACATTAAAGCTATATTCGTAAAATAAGTTATACTAATAATAATCAAATTAAAACATAAGGAGAAATGTAAAATGATGAAAAAAGCTTTAATATTAACTTCTGCACTAACACTATCTATAATTGCTGGTTGTAGCAATCAAGACGAAGGAACAAAAAATGGTTCTAATTCTGCAAATAAAGAAGCAACTACAGAAAATACAAATGAAAAAAAAGAGACGAATAATAAAGTTTATTTCAAAGATAATGAAGCAAAATTAAATGACTTAAAAATTAAAATTACAGAAACTAAAGTTATTCAAGTTGGTGAAAAAGGAAATGAATATGGTAAAAAACCTGTATTTGCGATTTGGTATGAAACAACTAATTTAAGTGATAAAGAAATTAACCCTACTACTGGATGGATGGCAGTATTTAAAGCAGTACAAGACAATAATCCTAATGCAGTCAATACTCTTGAAGTTGGTGGACTTCCAGATGACCAATTTCTCGATTCTCAATTAGAAACAATTAAAAAAGATGGTACAGTTAAAAATGCAATAGCTTATGAATTAGATGATTTAGAAACACCTGTAAAATTAATTGCTACACAAGGCATTGGTGGCGATAAATTAAGTGAACAAACTTTTAATATTAAATAAACGTTTTTTTAACTTCCGGTTTCGATAATTATGTAAATAAGCTGTCCACATGGGCAGCTTATTTTATTTTTCCGCATAGCGTAGGTTATTTTGCAAAATGCTGGTGGTATCCCTATACAGTTACTCATAATTTTCGTACTGTGTAACCCAAAAGAGAAAGTTAAATGAAATCAATGATACCAAGGGATTCAGCGAAGGGGGCAGTTACACACAATAGAACATATGGGTAACTCATTTACTGGAATCATGTTATAAAATAATGCATACAAATAAATGTAGAATTTAAGGGGAGGAAATATAATACATGTTAAATGAAGAATTATTAGAAGCGCTAATTAAATATCGAAGGATGAAGGGGAAAAACCCCGACATCTTACAAGTAAATCCAGCGTATTTTAGAAATTTACTAGAAGAATTGAACTATCCAGAGTGGATTATTAAAAAGAAAGAAATAGAAGCAGAAAAGAAAACTAGTTTATTTGGAGTGGCAGCTAAGCTAACAGACGAAGTGGGAAAATTTGAGCTGTGAAAAAGTTGGCAGAGTCGTGACCGCTTTTTGGCAGGAAATGTGCCGGTTGTTTTGGAATTATCGTGTTATATTTGTATTGTGAGAAGTGGCGGAAAACACAACTTATAAAGATTCCTATATATTTTGTCTAAACGATTCATAATGATGGCACATAAAATCCGTAACCAGCAGATGGTAATGATTGAATGATACCGTTATTAGGGAGAGCTTTTGCTCTTCTTCCAGCTACTTAATAATGTATTAACAGATTGGTGCGTAATATTAGGTGATTGGAAGAAGGACAAAACTTCATTTACCGTATTTATAGTAATAACATAAGTTTTGACGAAAGGGCAACTGATGCATGGTTGCTCTTTTATTATGCAAAAATTACATAGGCGGTAGATAAAAAGAAATACCCAAAAGGTATTATAAGGAATAAATTACTTTTGAGTATTTTTGAATAAGATGATTATTAATCTTCTGATATCGCTTTTAGGGCAAAGAATACCATAAGACCACCAATAATTAAGAGACCGAAAAAGCTGATTGCTCGGCAAATAAACATGAATCCTGTAATTGTTAAAGCAACTCCAATAGCCACCAGAAAAATTCTAACCAATTTAGCAAGTTTATCTGTACTATCATAAGCAATTGCAAGTGGTAAAAACGAAAGTATTATCCATACCAATCCAATACTAGATGAAAGTAGGATTGAGGTGATAATATATTCAGGATTAGTAAATAGGTAGCCAATTGCTCCTTTACTAGTAGGGATATCATGCGTAAAATCCATGAGCATAACGCTGAATGTTGCATTAAGAGCTAGGGCGATTAAGTATAAGATAAAATGTTCATAAAAGAAGTGAACTGAACGCATGAATAAATTGTTAATAGCATGCACGATGTCACCTCCTTTCTATCTTTTATTATTGCACTATGAGTATATAAAATCTTTATGGATTTAATTAATTTTCAAAAATAGGGTTATTTTGTAAGATATGAAAAGGCTATTTAAAATAAACAAGGAGAGTGAATGTAAATGATTACTGAAATTAGAAAAACAATATCAGGTACAGAGTATTGGGATTCAAAAGAAAAGCGAAGTCTATTTGTGTCTGTTGGTGAAAAGTTAGGATTATAAGTTAACAGCAAATTGTTGAAAGCATTCCTTATGGAGTGCTTTTTATTTTGGAGGAGGATGAAGGATGGATGAAATTGATTTAAACCATAGATATTGGTGTTTTGGATTTGATCAATATTATCCTAACGGTGGGTTTGCTGACATTCTGAAAAGTACTGATTCTAAACAAGAAGCGATTAAATGGTATGAAGAAGAAAAAGAACGTTTCGACTATTGTGAGGTTTGGGATTCTGAAGCACGTGAGTATGTAGACAGTGATAAGGAGTGAGCTAAATGAAACTAACTAAACAAGAACAAGCGGTTGTAATTGGTACATTAATTCCATTACTTGGACAGGACCTTGTAAACGAACGTATCGATAAACAAAAATTAGAAAGTGCGATTCCAGTCTTTAATGCAATGGAAGATGACACAACACCAAAGCAAAGAAGAGAAGCGATGGTTAGTTTACTAGATAAAACAATGGATGAATTCCTAAAGAGTAAGGAGTGAGGATAGATGGATAGTGTTTTAAAAGGTAAGATTGCTGTACTTGGTCTTATACCTATCGATAAGAAAGCATATAACAAATACCTTAAACCTAATGAGAAAGTATACAAGAAGGCTGGGGTAGATGTTAATCGATTCAAGTATTATAAGCTGTATGGAGAGAAACACATGCTTTACTCTATTGAATATCTCATACAAACACCAATAAAAGATTTATTAGAAAGAGATAGAGAGAATCAAATGCGTTGGGTAAAGACGGATGAAAGAATATAAAACCAAACAACAGAAGCGTAAGTTCTATGACAGTGGTGAATGGAAACAATTACGTGAACAAGTAAAGAAGCGTGACAACTATGAGTGCCAAGAGTGCAAGCGTAAAGGTCATGTTCGCATCGATACCAATGAGTACAGTGAGAGTGCGAAGCGTAAGAAGATACAACTCGTTGTCCATCATATAAAAGAACTCGAACATCATCCAGAACTTGCATTAGAAATAGATAATCTTGAAACAGTCTGTGTGGATTGCCATAATAAAGAACACGGTAGGACATTCAAAAAGAAACAGAATAAATGGGAACACGATGAAATGTGGTAAAAATGATTCAGAAACAATCCCCCCCCTTAAAATATTTCATCAATTTTTCGTATAAGGGGCACCGGAGGAGGGGGTTAACTGTCAGGTTTTTTTCGAAATTACGCACGTAAGGGGGGGTGGGTAGATGGCTGTTAGTATTGTAAGGTTAAAAGAACAGCTCATGAATAGTATTGATATTACAGATTTAGTAGAAGTTGAGAAGGTAGAAAGATATATTGATCTTGTCAAAGCATTTAGAAAAATAAATAAAACTATTAATAAAGAAGGCGAGTCCGTAACAGTAAAAAACGGTTCTCAAGTTTTTGTTAAAGCCCACCCTCTTATAGGTGAGAGGAATAAAATTAACAGTTCTTTAATTGCATTAGGGAGAGATATAAAGTTTGTTGTTAAGAACACTATCCCTAATGCAGGTTATAGCAAAAGTGATCTTACATGATTAAGCAAAAGTATGTGGAAGAATATATTGAACTTTATCGAAGTGGGAAAGTAAAGTTCAATAAAGAAAGAGAACGGTTAATTGAATATCTAGAAAAATATGTTTTAAACAGAGACGATTTGTATTTTGATGATGAAATGATTGAGGATTGTATCAACTTCGGCGAGAAGTGGTATTTTCCATTGCAGCCATTTCAAAAATTCTTAATAGCATTCGTCTTTTTATTTTATAAGAAAAATGGACGTGTATTTTATCGTAAATTCCTATGGATGTTAGGACGTGGTGGCGGTAAAAACGGCCTGATTTCTGTTATAATTCACTTTTTAATTAGTGAATTACATGGCATTCCAGAGTATAACATTTCAGTTGTAGCGAATAGTGAAGAACAAGCAAAAACAAGCCCTGACGAAGTTCATAAATGTGTGAAGAAGAATGAGGTCTTGAAAAGAGCCTTTAAAACAACGTTAACTCAAACAGTTTCAAAGGCTACTGAAAGTGTACTGAAGTTTAGAACTTCAAATGGAGATACAAAAGATGGTTTGCGTGATGGTGCGGTTGTATTTGATGAAATACATCAATACGAAAGCAATAAAGATGTCCGTGTTCATATCAGTGGTTTAGGGAAAAAGAAAAACCCACGTGAATTTTACATTGGTACAGATGGATATGTTCGTGACGGTTTCTTAGATAAACAAAAAGAAAAGGCAATGAAGGTATTAAACGGCGAAGCACGTCCGAATGCTGTCTTTCCTTTTATTTGTAAATTGAATGACGAAACTGAAGTAGATGATCTTGATAATTGGGAGCTTGCGAATCCCATGTTATCTAAGCCTTTAAGTGAGTATGCTGAAGGGTTACTTGAAACAATTAAGGAAGAATATGAAGATTTAGAAGACGACCCTAGTAATAGAGAGGAGTTCATGACAAAGCGTATGAACTTACCTGTTACTAATTTAGAACGCTCTGTTGCAAAATGGTCAGAAATTCTTGCTACAGACCGACCGTTTCCAGATTTACACGGACAAGAATGCATTGGTTCATTAGACTTTGCAAGTATCCGAGATTTCGCAGCGTGTGGTCTTTTATTTAGACAATCTGGTGAGTATCTTTTCAAAACACATTCCTTTGTACGAAAAGAATTTGTTGATATTTATTATGGATATTCCAAAAAAGCAGGCGAGTTCAAAAAACAGAAGTTTGCGCCAATAAAAGAATGGGAAGAGCACGGTTTACTAACTGTTGTGGACGAGCCGACCATCAATCCTCAACACATCGTTAATTGGTTTGTAAAAATGCGTGAACAATATGGTATTAAGAAAATTATAGCTGATAACTTCCGGATGGAAGCAATCAGACCTTTATTAGTTGCGGAAGGATTCGAAATAGAAGTTATAAGAAATCCTAAAGCAATTCATAGTTTATTAGCACCACGGATTGAAATGGCATTTGCAAATGAGCAGATTATTTTCGGCGATAACCCTCTTATGCGTTGGTACACGCAAAACGTATTGGTTGTTATCAAAGGTGACGGAAATAAAATATATGAAAAGAAAGAACCGGTGCGAAGAAAAACTGATGGATTCCAAAGTTTTGTTCATGCTCTTTATCGAGCAGATGAAATACAAGAAGTAGCAGATTTCATATTAAGCGATATTAAATTTTAATAAAGGGGGTGGTAACCATTGGATGGTTAGGTTCAGTATTTAAAAGAAATAAAGAGCTAGAATTTATGCTAGATCTGGATTTGATTGCCGATACAGCAAACAGGCTTCATATGAAACGATTAGCACTTGATACATGCGTATCTTTTCTAGGAAGAACGATTAGTCAATCTGAATTCAGAGTAAGAAACGGTAAAGTATTTGAAAAGAATGAGCTATATTATCGATTAAACGTTAGACCGAACAAAAACATGACAGCAAGCACTTTCTGGGAAAGATTTATTCGTAAACTTATTTATGATAATGAATGTTTAGTCATACAAGCTGATGATGGTGATTTACTTATTGTCGATGGATTTCGACATAATGAGTATGCTGTGTTTGAAGATACTTTTACCGATGTAATAGTAAAAGATTACACGTTTAAGAGAAATTTTAAACAAAGCGAAGTAATTCACTTAAAGTATCGGAACGATAAATTATCTCCACTTATCGATGGGTTATTTGCGGATTACGGAGATTTATTTGGTAGGATATTAAACTCACAGAAGCGTAAAAATCAAGTTCGTGGCACAGTTGATATGGATATGATTAGTGCCAAAACAGAAGAACAAATAGCGAAGTTACAAGAGTTTATAGACAACATGTATAAGTCAATTGGTTCAAAAGATATAGCTATTGTTCCGCAACAAAAGGGTATTAATTATAACGAAATATATAATGGTGTTGCGAATGGACCAAGTGTGGAAGAAATCAACAAAGTAACCAGTGGCTTTTTAAATCAAGTAGCAATGGCTATCGGTATTCCAACAGCTTTATTATATGGGGAAATGGCTGATGTAGAGAAGCAAACGAAAAATTACATGCTTTTCACAGTAAGGCCATTATTAAAAAAGCTATCTGATGAAGCAAATGTTAAATTCTTTGAAATGAATGAATATCTTTCAGGACAAAAGATTGAAGTTAAGGCTGTTTCTTACCAAAGTATATTTGATCTTGCAACAAGTATTGATAAACTCATTTCTTCAAGTGCATTTACAGGAAATGAGATTAGATCAGAAGTAGATTATGAAGATTCGGATGATCCGAACTTAAATGTTCATCACATTACGAAAAACTATACAAGATTAGATGAATCTGAAGGAGGTGAGAAATGATGGAACATGTGAATATGAATAAGCTTTTAAATTTAAAACGAGATATTCGTTTTGAAGCTAAAAGAGAAAATGAGTATAAATTAACTGTTTATGGATCAATTGGTGGATGGTTTAGTGAAAATAATGCTGAAGCAGTAAGAAGAAAAATTCAAGATGTTAAAGCAGAAAAAATTCACGTTCATATTAATTCGGGTGGAGGTTCCGCGTTCGATGGTGTAGCAATTTGTAATCAGTTAAAGCAGCACAATGCAGAAATTATAGTTCATATTGATGGTTGGGCAGCTAGTGCCGCATCTGTAATTGCTATGGCAGGTGATAAAATCATTATGCCTAGCAATACCATGATGATGATTCATCAAGCCAGTACCTTTGAATATGGAAATGCAGATTTTTTTGAAAAAACAGCACGAGATTTACGAAAGATTGATTCAGCTTTAGCGGCATCTTATAAAAAACGTTTTGTTGGAACAGACGAAGAATTAAAACAGCTTTTAAAAGATGAAACTTGGCTAACAGCAGAGGAAGCAGTTGCTCTTGGTTTAGCTGATGAAATTGCTGATGAAATTGAAATTGATGATACGCAAGAAGATGAAGAAGAGGAAATTGTAGAAAATTTCAAAGAAGATTTAATAGCAAAGTATACGAAACAACCAAATAATCAAAATCCAAAAGAGCCTATTCAAGAGCCTGTTAATACAAAACAGAATCTGAGTACGCTCTTTTTAAATCTAGGAGGAAAATAAAACATGGTGATTAAATTTAATAATTTTGAAGATAAGAAAATAGCATTTGCGAAAGCAACACAGGATGGTACAGCGGAAGAACAATCGGCAGCATTGAACTCCATGATTGAGGCACTTGCTACAGATGTCCGCTCAGATATCTTGAATCAAGTCAATGAATCTATTGTAGACCGTTCTATTATGCAGTCTCGTGGTTCTAATGTATTAACAAGTGAGGAAATGAAATTCTTTAATGCAGTTGTTCAAGATGGTGGATTTAAAGATACTGAAACATTACCTAAGACAACACAAGAACGGATTTTTGATGATTTAGTTCAAGGTCATCCGTTGTTAGAACATATCGGATTAGAAAACTTAGGTGCTGTGACAGAATTTATCTATGGAGATCCAGAAGGTGCAGCTGTATGGGGACCATTATTCGGTGATATTAAAGGGCAACTAAATGCTACATTCCGAAAAGAGTCTATCTCTCAACTTAAATTAACGGCATTTATCCCATTGGCGAATGACATGCTTAAACTTGGTCCAGTGTGGGTGGAACGCTATGTTCGTACAATGATTTCAGAAGCTATGTCTGTAGGTTTAGAACGTGGATTTGTAATTGGTACAGGTAAAGATGAACCTATCGGATTGTTAAAAGATCCAAGTGGGAGTGTTGTTGGAGGAGTATATCCAGATAAAAAAACAGCAGGGACTTTAACATTTGAACCAGGTCGAAAAACAATCAATGAATTAAAAGGAGTTGTTAAATTACTGGCTAAAAAGCTAAATCCTGATGCTAAAACTGATGCAGACAGACCAAAAAATATTGCTGGGAAAGTAGTTATGGTAACAAATCCGTTTGATACTTTTGATATCCAAGCAAATGCAACAATTCAAAATGCAGCTGGAGTGTATGTGACAAGCTTACCGTTCAATCCAACTCCTACAGAATCAGTGTTTGTACCTCAAGGTAAGGTGCTGTTTTTTATTAAAGGAGAGTATATTGCAGCGATGGGTGGAGCTGAACCAATTAAAAAGTATGAAGAAACATTAGCTTTAGAAGATGCAACACTTTATATTGCAAAACAATATGCTACGGGTAAGCCGAAGGACAAATATACTTCACAAGTTTACACATTAAGCCTTGAGGAAACACCACCAGCAACTAAATAAGGAATGATGTGAATGGAAACAGTAATTTCAAATGAAATATTACAGCAATTCAAAGATAGGATGCGATTAGGCGATGATGAAGACGACAACCTAAGACGCATCTTATTTGCATCTAATAAAGATTTAATTAGGGTTTGTGGTAATTACGACCTTAATAAAGACGAGGTGTTCAAGGAATTAGTCTTTGAACGCTCTCGTTATGTTTATAACGATGCTCTAGAGTATTTTGACAAGAATTTTTTAAGTCAGATTAATAGTTTAAGCATTGAAAAGGCTTTAGAAGAAATTAAGTTGGGCGGTGAATAAAATGCGTCCTTTTCAGTATAAAAAGCCACTGAATACAGGTGATTTTAGAAATCGAATTATTTTTGAGCAGCCTGAAGTAATAAAAGATGAATTAAATCAAGAAATTGAAACTGGTAATTGGCAAGAAGTTAAAACAGTATGGGCGATGATAAAAACGATAAAAGGTTCAGAGTACATTGAAGCTTCGGCTTCACAGTCCACGCGAATTTATCGGTTTGTAATTCCTTACACAGCGGGAATTACAGAATTAATGAGAATTATTTTGAAGGATAAAACAGGACATAGAACCTTCGATATAATCGAACCGCCAATGAATGATGATGAAATGTATCAAACATTGACCATTATCGCAAAGGAGCATACTTAATATGAATGATTTTACTAGTGAGATTGCTAGAGAATTACAAAGGTATGCAAATGTTGTGGAAGAAAACTTAGAAAATGAAATTGATGAAGTGGGCGATATTGCTGTAGGTAAATTAAAGCAAAATAGTCCTAAAAAAACAGGTGCTTATCGTAAAGGATGGCGTAAGAAAAAAGAAGGTAATGGTGTTGTCCTTCATAATACGCAAGGACAATTAACGCATCTTTTAGAAAAGGGACATGCGAAAGTCGGTGGTGGTCGAGTTCCAGCACAAGTTCATATTCGTCCAGTTGAAGAGTATGTAATTGATGAATTGCCAAAACGTATCGAAAGGGCGGTTCAACAATGACATTAGGAGAACTAACAAAAATTCTTGAAGCTACAGGTTATCCTGTGGCTTATTCGCATTTCACAGCAACACCAACTAATCCTGTTCCAGCAACACCAACTAATCCTGTTCCAGCACCACCTTATATTTGCTTTCTTGTGGACGGTTCAGCCAATCTCATGGCTGATAATAAGGTCTATCACAAGATAAATGATTTAAATATAGAGCTTTATACAAATAGAAAAGATTCAGTTGCAGAAGCCAAGCTTGAACAAGTCCTGGACGATCATGAAATACCATATGATTCGCCATTCGAAGGGATTATTGAAACAGAAAAAATATATCAAAAATTTTATGAAACGAGGTTGATGTAAATGAACGAAAATAAGGTAACATTCGGTTTGAAAAATGTACATTATGTGCCATTAGATACTAAGGATTTTTTAGTTAAATTCGGGACACCAATTCCATTACCCGGTGGAGTTGAACTAACTTTTGAGCCACGCGGTGATTTAATTGAATTCTATGCAGATGACATGCTTTATTACGCGGCAAGTAATAACCAAGGTTACGATGGAGCATTAAATATTGCTACTATTCCAGAGCAATTTGCTATTGATGCACTTGGTGAGGAATTAGACGAAACAGATGGCGTATTAAATGAATTAGCTGATGCAAAAGGAAAACCATTCGCCTTATTATTTGAGTTTGATGGTGATGTGAACGCAACCCGTCATGTTATGTATAACTGTTCAGCAAGTCGTCCAACGATTGCATCTAAAACAAAAACAAGTTCTGCTGAACCAAATACAAATGAACTGAAGTTTGTTTCTAGTCCAATTGTTTTAGCGCCTGGTGGAAGACCAATGGTTAAAACGAAAACGACTGCTAAAACAACACAAGCAATTTATAACGACTGGTACAAAAAAGTATATGTAAAAACACCGGCAGCACCAAAAGGAGCGTAATTATAAATGGAAAAGACAATTACTATAGATGGAAAACAAGTTCGATTAAAAAGCACAGCGGCAACAGTTAAACGATATAAAGCACAATTCAGACGTAATTTATTTGCAGATATGATGGGGTTAGGAGCAATTAATGCGTTAACTACGCCAGATGGATCAGAACAACCTATTGATATGTCTAATGTTGATATAAGTAAAGTGGACTTTGAACTTATTTATGACTTGACTTGGTTATTCGCTAAAACGGCTGATTCAAATATTTCTGATCCTATGACGTGGTTGGATGAATTTGAAGAATTCCCAATTGAAGAAATCATGCCAGAAATCATGGAATTAGTTCAAGTCACTATGGGAGCAAAAAAAAAATAACAGGAAATGATGAAAAGCAAGGGACATTCAGTGATGAAGAATTAACCACTGATTTGTTCCTTGCTCTTTGTTATAAAGCAAAATTAACGTATTGGGATTTAGAAACCATGACAATCGGCGATTGCTTTGATTATATTGCTGAATTTGCTGAAATGGAAAATCCAGATAAAGAAAAAGTAAGAAAAGCGAATCAAAAAGATTACGATTCTTTCTAAGAAATGAGGTGAAAATATGGCAGGAAGAATTAAAGGGATTACGATAGAAATCGGTGGGAATACTCAACCGTTACAAAATGCTCTAAAAGATGTTAATAAGCAAAGTGATTCTTTGGCAAAAGAACTAAAAGATGTTGAACGGTTGCTAAAGTTTGATCCAGGTAATGTGGAAGCATTAGCGCAAAAACAAAAATTATTAACACAACAAATTGAGAATACAACTGAAAAACTAGATAAGTTAAAGGCTGCTGAACAACAAGTACAGGCCCAATTTCAAAACGGTAAGATTTCTGAAGAACAATATCGTGCGTTTAGGCGTGAAATTGAATTTACAGAAGGGTCACTTAATGGCTTAAAAAACAAACTTGGTAATATGAAAGCCGAACAGGAAAGTGTAGCAAGTTCAACCAGGCAGTTAGAAACTTTATTCCACGCTACAGGGAAAAGCGTTGATGATTTTGCTAGTGCATTAGGTAATCGTCTTGTGAATGCAATTAAAAGTGGAACGGCTACAAGTAGACAGCTAGAACAAGCAATTGGGATTATTGGGCGAGAAGCATTAGGAACAGAAGCTGATATTGAAAAATTACAAAGGGCACTTCGTTCTGTGGATGCTGGAAACTCAATACAACAAGTACGAAATGAGTTAAGAGATTTACAACAAGAAGCCGGAAGAACAGAGAAGAAGTTTGAAGGACTAAAGGTAGGATTAGAAAACGTCATAGGTGGTATGGCTGCCGGTGGTGGTATTGCAACTGCGATTGAAAAAGCAATGGATATGTCAAAGTTGAAAACTAAGATTGATATAACATTCGATGTTCCAGAGTCCTCTAAAAAATCAGTGGAAGAAGCAATAAGAGGCGTAACCGCTTATGGGGTGGATGCTGAAGAATCGCTTGCTGGTGTACGTAGACAATGGGCTTTAAATAAAGACATTAGTGATGAAGCGAATGCATCTATAGTAAAGGGAGCAGCAACAATCGCGCAATCCTATGAAGGAATAGATTTTACAGAATTAATTCAAGAAACATACGAAATAGGTAGTGAATTAGGGATAACTCAAGAAAGTGCTCTTGGTATGGTTGATGCGTTGTTAAAAATGGGATTCCCACCAGAGCAACTAGATATCATTGCCGAATACGGAAGTCAGCTGACTCGTGCAGGTTTTAAAGCTGAAGAAGTCCAAGCGATTATGGAAGCGGGGGTTGAAACGGGTAGTTGGAATATCGACAATATGTTAGATGGGCTGAAGGAGGGGCGAATCCAACTAACTGAATTTGCTCAAGGTGCGGATAAAGCTTTAAAAGAAGCACTTGATGGGTCAGGCATTGCAACTGAACAAATAGAAAAATGGGGTGCAGCTGTCGCTAAAGGTGGAAGTGACGGTTCGAAAGCTATGGTGGAAGTAGCTAAAGCGATAGAAGGAATAGAAGATCCTGTTAAAAAGAATCAAGTAGGGGTTAAAGTTCTAGCCACTATGTTTGAAGACCAAGGACAAAATCTAACTAATACTTTAATAAACGCTTCAGAAAAAACAGTAGACTTCCAGAAGAATCAGGATAAATTAAATGAATCCATAAAAAAAATGGATGCAAGTCCAGCAGTTAAGTTTCAAAAAGCAATGCAAGATTTACAAGTTGCACTCAAACCTGTTCTTAGTGTTATAGCTGATGTTATTTCCAAAGTAGCTGAATGGATTTCTAACAATCCTAAATTAGCAGCCACATTAACAGCTGTTGCAATGGCTATTGGTATAATCTCAGGTGCAATTATGGCACTTGCTCCTATAGTCATGACAGTCATGAGCTTCTTTGAGATTGGAGCTTTAGCAGCAGCTGGACTTGTTGCCGGTATTCCTCTTCTTATAGCAGCTTTAGCAGCTATAGGAATTGCCATTTATAAAAACTGGGACGATATAAAAAATTGGACCATAGAAGCCTGGAATTCTATTAAAGAATATTTGATAGAACTTTGGGATGGGATAGTTCAATCCTCTAGTGAAGCATGGACTTCTTTCTTAGAAACCATGCACTCATTCTTTGATCCAATAGGTCAGTTTTTTAGTGATTTATGGACAGGGATTGGCGAAATATGTAGTAGTACATGGAATTTTATTGTTGAATTCTTTTCAGGTGCTTGGGCTTCATTTACTGAAATGATGCATAGTTTCTTTGATCCAATAGGTGAATTCTTTAGCAGCTTATGGTCTGGAATTGTTGAAACAGCTTCTTCCTGGTGGTCTTCTTTAGTTACAACGGCATCCGAATTGTGGGGAACACTCGTACAAGCTTGGGAAGAAACTTGGAATACTATTCTTACTGTTTTAGATCCAATTATTTCGGCGGTTTCTACTGTTTTAGAAGCTGGTTGGTTACTGATTCAAGCTGGAGTGCAAATTGCTTGGGCGGCAATCAGTCAATATATTATTCAACCAATACAAGAAGCTTACAATTGGGTAAGCGGAAAAATTGGCGAGTTAGTTAACTGGCTTAGTACACAATGGGAAATAGCAAAGGCCGCAGCTCAAATTGGATGGGGTTTATTTAAACAATATATCATTCAACCAGTTCAAGAAACCTGGAATTTAGTGAAAGAAAAGTTCAGTGATTTAGTTTCTTGGTTAAGTTCACAATGGGAGCTGGCTAAGTCTTATACGTTGGCAGGATGGAACCTGGTAAAACAGTATGTTATCCAGCCAGTGCAAGAATTGTGGAATACAACGAAAGAAAAACTTGGAGATTTAGCAAACTGGATATTAGGAAATTGGGAAAAAATAAAATCCTATACACTTTCAGCTTGGAATTTAGTGAAGCAATATGTAGTTCAACCAGCTACAGAGGTTTATAATTCAGCTAAAGAAAAGTTTGAGAGTTTGTATAATTCTGCGCGTGAGAAATTTGATGCTGTAAAGAATGCTGCACAAGAAAAATTTGAAGCAGCGAAAAGATTTATTATGGACCCAATAAGAGATGCGGTTGACGGGGTAAAGGGATTCATCGATAAAATCAAGGGATTCTTTGAAGGTTTAAAGTTGAAAATCCCAAAACCTGAAATGCCACCTCTTCCACACTTTAGCTTACAAACTAGTACGAAAAACGTTTTAGGAAAAGATATTACATTCCCATCTGGACTCAATATTGATTGGCGTGCAAAAGGTGGTATTTTCACTAAACCAACTATATTTGGTATGAATGGCGGAAACTTGCAAGGTGCTGGTGAAGCTGGGGATGAAGCCGTTTTACCTTTAAACAAAAAGACACTTGGAGCTATTGGTGCTGGAATCGTAGCAGCCATGCCACGAGAACAATTTAGTATATCAGGAGACATAAATCAATTAATGGGTGACATGAGTCGCATGATGGCTAGTTCTGTGAGCCAACTATCCGGATTAAAGACTGTTATGAGTGGTGTGTATGGAAGTATGTCAAATAGCAGACAAGCTATGACAAACAGTGCTTCGAATCAAGTATTTAATTATTCGTCAGGAGCATCTAGCGGTGGAATAATTCCAATGCTTGGTGGTGATTTAGTTGTTGAGGTTCCTGTTGTTTTAGAAGGTCGAGACGTGGCGCGCGGTACTTATCGATATACAAAAGAATATCAAGAACGAGAAGAACAAAGAAACTCAACCTTTTAGGTTTGGGTTTCTTTTATTTTATAAAGAAATGAGGTGTTAGCATGAGTTCTTTTACATTTAACAATCAACGTAAGGAATGCATTCAAATAGAAAAAGGATGGAGTCCGCCAACATGGGCACCTTTGAAGCGTAATTTTCTAAAGGTTCCCGGATATCCAGGTGCCAGATTATTAAATACAGATACAGATCCCCGTCCGCTTCCTGTACCTGTTGGAATTATAGTTCCAGATGGAACGGATTTAGAAACATTAAAAGAAGAAATAGCAGAATGGCTTATTACTGAACAAGCAGCCGAGCTAACTTTTGATGCAAAACCAGACAGAACATATATAGCTGTTATTGACGAAGAATTTAATCCCGATGATTTTGTTACCTTAGGCAAAGGTACTTTGAAATTCATTTGTCCGATGCCCTATAAATTAGGAAAAGTACAAACTCATCCATTTGTGCAAAATTGGTCTACAGAAATAACTTCTAATTTTACTAATAAAGGAAGCGTAGAAGCCCCACCAATAATTGAAATGATTGTGAAAAAACCAAGCACTTTTTTAGATGTATGGTTTGGTGCATATCCTTTAGAGCGAAACTATTTCCGTATTGGTTATCCATTAACTGTGGAAGAATCAACTGTACAAGAGCGTGAACGCGTGTTGTGGGATGAAATGTCATCCGTTGTAGGTTGGACTCCTGTTACTGGACAAGTGGAAGAAATGAAGGGTACAGGCGAACTAAAGGTGAAAGATGGAACAGCGATTTATTGTCCATATTACGGTGCAGAAGGTACGAAAGAATTTCATGGCGGTATTGCAAAGAAAAGTATACCTGGTGGACCTATTCAAGATTTCGAAATGGAAGCCAGAGTTCACTTGCAATCTAAAAATATAGATCAAATGGGGCGTGTTGAAGTCCTTCTTTTAGATGAAGCGAGTAATGTTGTAGCTCGTATTAATATGAATGATTTATATACGGATGCTGAAATTACAAAGGCATATATGAGAGTTGGGAATAATGGAACGCCAAATAGTATAAGGAAATTAGTTGATACAACTGGTGCTCATCCTAATACATTTAATAATTTCAATGGAAGATTACGTATTGCAAGACGTGGGAAAGAATGGTCTGTCTATGTGGCACGTTTTAGAGATGGTACAGAAATAGACGATGCTTCACTTGTTGAACGTTGGATTGACGAAACAGGGAATCCGATGACGGAAAGAAAGATTGCACAAGTCATGATTGCCATTTGTCGGTGGGATAGAAATACACCTGTTTATACCATGCAAATTGATGATTTAAAGATTTGGAAGATAAACAAAGTCCCTTCCAATACAAAGCCCTTTATTTTCGATACAGGAGATAAAGTGATTATCGATACAGAACGAAGTTTAGTTACAATCAACGGAATAGATGCGATTAACTTAAAAGATTTTTTTAGTGAGTTTCCTAAGATCATACGTGGAGATAATCGTATTGATATTATGCCACCAGATGTTACAGCGACAATCAGTTACAGGGAGAGATACAGATGAGAACGCCAAGTGGTGAATTGCATGTTGTTGATTTTAAAACAGAACAAATTGTAGCATCTATTCAACCTAAAGATTTTCGGGATGATAAAAGACATTGGGAAATCAAAAATAACATTGATACATTAGAGTTTCGAGTATTTGATAATACAAGGCATTCAGCCACACTTATGCAGCAAAACTTAGTATTAAAAGAAGTGCGTGATGGCCGTATTGTTCCTTATGTAATTACTGAAATTGAAAAGGATTCTGATGATAGATCAGTAATCGCTTATGCATCTGGTGAATGGGTTCAACTTGCTAAAGCTGGTATTATCCCTCCACAAAAACTAGAAGGTAAGACAGTAATTGAAATGGTGGATATCGCTCTTGCAGGTACGAAGTGGAAGAAAGGGAATTTGGAATATGCTAGTTTCCGTTCCATGACTATTGATGAATTTATTGATCCATTGACTCTCCTTAAAAAGATAGCTTCATTGTTTGAATTAGAAATCCAATATCGCGCAGAGGTCATAGGCTCTCAAGTCGTTGGTCGTTATGTTGATATGATTAAGAAGCGTGGTCGAGAAACAGGAAAAGAAGTAACTCTCGGCAAAGATTTGATGGGAATTAAACGGATCGAAAACTCTCAAAATATTTGTACAGCCTTATTGGGTTTCGTGAAAAAAGAAGGCGGAGAGTTTGTTACTATTACAGAAATAAATAACGGTGTCCCTTATCTTGTGGACGGTGATGCTTACCAAAGATGGAATGAGAAAGGACAGCATAAATTCGGTTTCTATAGTCCAGAGACAGAAGACCAAGATATGAATCCAAAACGTTTAATGACTCTTATGAATACAGAGTTAAAAAAGCGTGTAAATACATCAGTTTTGTATGAAGTTGGAGCACAAAGCATCGGGCGAGTATTTGGATTAGCGCATGAACTAATTAATGAAGGCGATACAATCAAAATAAAAGATACAGGCTTTACGCCTAAATTATATCTTGAAGCTCGTGTCATTGCTGGTGATGAATCATTTACTGATCCTACACAAGATAAATATGTGTTTGGTGACTATCGTGAGATTGTTGATCCAAATGAAGAATCAAGAAAGATTTACAATCGGATTCTTAGTTCATTAGGCAATAAGCAAGAAATGATAGATCAGCTAGATAAATTAGTGAAAGAAGCTAATGAAACAGCTAGTAACGCTAAGAAGGAATCGGAAGCAGCAAAGACACTTGCTGAAAAGGTTCAAGAAAACATAAAAAATAACACTGTGGAAATCATTGAAGCAAAGAATCCACCGACAACAGGTCTTAAAGATAGAAAGACATTATGGTTAGATATTTCTAACGGTAAGCCTGGTATTTTAAAACTCTGGAAAGATGGTATTTGGGACCCGGTAGTTCCTGATGTTGAAAAGGTGAAGAAAGAAACATTAGAACAGGTCAACAAAGATATTGAGTCCACAAAAACAGAGTTAAATCAAAAGGTTCAAACTGTAGAAAATAAAGCGAAAGAAATAGCTGGGCAAATAGTTGATGTTCAAAAGCAGGTTAGTGGCAAAGTAGATCAGACATGGATTAATGCCCAATTAAAAGATAAGGCTGATAAATCCGGTGTTTTCACAAAAGATGAAATTAAAGATGGTTTCATAGGTAAACAAATTTATGAAACTGATAAACAAGGGAATGTTCAGAAGTTCAAGGACGTTAATACATCTATTGGTCAAACAAACGAAGCTCTTACACAGAAAGCCGAGACGTCAGAGCTCACGAAAACGAATGACGGTTTGTCTCAACTTGAAAAGAAAACGAATGAGATTAAGACAACGGCAGATGGTACGAAACAGACCCTTACTGATTTAAAAACAAAAGTTGATAATACGGAAATTGGTGTCCGAAATCTATTACTAGATACAGCTATTAAATCGCATTCGGTTAAGACTGGGGAAAACAAGCCACATACCTATTTTGATGTAGCGAAGGATGCAGCTACTTTAATGCAGGGGAAGAATCTTGCTATGAGTTTTCTGTTTACAGGTAAAGTTACTGCATGGGGTACAACAAATAAATGGGCTGGTTTTGAAGTGAAGATTACTTTCACAGACAATACATTTCATTATCCGAGTTGCCGCGTAGAAAGCCGTCTAATACTAGGTAAACAATATAATCAAGAAAGATTCACAGCTACTTCTGTAGTTATGGATAAGACTATTAAAGAAATTTCAGTTTACGCTTTAGCACGTGATTTCACTGGGGACACATTAATTGAAAAGCCTAAATTAGAAATTGGCACAGTACCGACTGCATGGACACCAGCACTAGAAGACCAAGTTGCTATTTCTGATTTCACTAAAAAAACAGTAGAAATTGATACTACTATTAAAGGTATAAATACTTCTGTTTCTAATGTTCAAAATGAACAGGGAAAGCTTACAGAACGTGTTGCCAAATCAGAGCAAACCGCTGATGGATTTAAAACTTCTATTGAATCGTTAACTAAAAAAGATACTGAAATTAGTAATAAATTAAATACGGTTGAAATAACTGTGGAAGGTACAAAAAAGACTATTTCTGATGTGCAGCAAACAACAACTGATCTTAAGAAAACAACAACTGAAGTTAAAGAACAAGCAGGAAAGATTAGTGAAAAATTAACAACTGTAGAAACAAAGGTTAATAGCGATAAAGCTGGTGGACGTAATCTGTTATTAGATTCAAATGCTAAATACGAAAAAACAGATTATTTAATCAATGTATTTTCTCTAACTGAAAATTTTGTTGTAGGTGAGGAATATACTTTTGTAATTAAAGGGAGTGTACCTGCAGGTCAAAAATTTGGGATTTGGCAGAATGGCGGTTCAAGTAATGTTGGATATGCAACAAGTGTTTACGCTAATGGAATAACTTATGTAACCTTCAAAGCTGTTACGGCTACAAGTGGGAACGAACGAAAGTTAAGTTTATATAACTCTCCAAATAGCACCACAAAATCTATTGTGGAATGGGTTGCCTTGTATAAGGGGAACAAACCGCAGGATTGGACGCCAGCCCCAGAAAACCAAGTAACAAATGATGAATTTACGAAGAAAACAAATGAAATTACAAAAAGTGTGGATGGCATCAAAGAAACAATAACAAAAGTAGAAAATAACCAAAGTGGATTCGATAAACGTGTTGCTACTGTAGAAAAAGATGCAACTACCATTAAACAAAATGTTTCTTTATTACAAGATACACAGACAGCGCAAGGAAGACAATTACAAGAAGCAAAGGCGGGATGGGAAAATACTGCAAAAGCACTTGAAGGTAAAGTTGAGATTAAGCAAGTTGAAGATTATGTTGCTGGATTTAAGATTCCTGATTTAAAGAATACGGTTAATAAAAATAAAGAAGATCTACTTGCAGAATTAGCGAACAAACTAGCAACTGAGCAGTTCAATCAGAAAGTGACTCAAATTGATAATCGTTTTATTATCAATGAGAGAGGTATTAATGCAGCAGCCAAAACAACAGAGGTATATACAAAAGAACAAGCGAATGGACAATTTGCTACCTCAGGATATGTAAGAGATATGGAAAGTCGCCTTCAGCTAACTGAAAAGGGCGTTAGCATATCAGTAAAAGAAAATGATGTCATTGCAGCGTTCAATATGAGTAAAGAAAATATTAAGCTAAATGCGGCAAGAATAGATTTAGTTGGCAAAGTTAACGCAGATTGGATTAAAGCTGGGTTGTTAAGTGGTTGCCAAATTAGAACATCAAATACCAATAACTATGTAAGCCTAGACGACCAATTTCTACGTCTATATGAAAGTGGTGTTCCTAGAGCGTTCCTTGGATATTACCGAAGACGGGACGGTGCAGTACAACCCACTTTCATCTTAGGATCAGATGAAAAAACTAGCGCTCCTGAAGGTACTTTATTTATATCTCAAATGGGGACCGGATGGCCTCAGGCTAGTGCGAACATTGGCATTACTGATGACATAGTTGATAGTGAGATAAGAAAATCTGTGTTTTGGGAGCTTAACAGAAACGGAATTAGTGTTCTACACGCAAACGACTATCATGCTCTTTATGCTGGAAATGGAAACTGGCATTTCAGACGAGGAAAAAGTGGTCTATATCAATCTACATTAGCAATCGAAGATAATAGCTCAGATGCAGATTTAAGATTACCTAATATCACATTACGTAATAGCCGTGTAGCAGGATATACCGGAGTTCTCCAAGTTAAGTCATCTGTTACTCAAAACGGATGGGGCGCCGTTCAAGGAAACTTTATGAGTCCTTCGCTACGTGAATATAAATCTAATATTCGTGACGTAGCATTTTCCGCTTTAGAAAAAATTAGAAACCTTAGAATCAGACAATTCAACTACAAGAATGCGGTAAACGAGCTTTACCGTATGAGAGAAGAAAAAGATCCTTATGATCCTCCATTGACAAAGGAAGATATCAAAACGTATTACGGTGCAATTGTAGATGAATCTGATGAAGCATTTGTGGATGAAAGTGGGAAAGGAATTCACTTGTATTCATACGTATCATTAACGATAAAAGCTTTACAAGAGCATGAAGAAAATCAAAATGAGAGAATACAAGAAATGGAGAGAAAGCATAATGAAGAAATTACATTAATGAACAACAAAATAGCAACATTAGAAGAGTTAGTCCAAAAATTAATAAATGAGAAACCAGAGCAGCTATAAGCTGTTTTTATTTTGAACAAAATACGGCTTTGGTATAAAAATGTCCTTCATAAATTCACAACGAATAGGGTTGTCTCATAGGATGTAGAGATTGCTTTATTAAGATTTTTCGAAAAAAGGATGTGAATGTATGGAAGACGTATATGCAAAAATCGACAGCCTAAAAGCAGAACAAAAAGAAATTATGCGAGATATTCGTAACCTAGAAACCCGTACAACTATAAATGAAAAAGATATTTCTACAATCAATAAACAATTAGAAAAAATCAGTCTGAATACCACATGGATTTTACGACTTGTTATTAGCGCTATAGTTATGGCAGTTTTGGGATTGATACTCAAAGGTGGAATTTAGGGTGTGAGTATAAAAGTATTTGCGAAAGAGGGACAAGAGTCTCTCTTTTTATTTTGAAATGAGGTGGTCAAAGTGGAAGGATTACAAGAAGTAAGAAGCGATGTTCAAGAAATCAAGCAAGATATTAAGGACATTCGTTTAGAGATTAAAAGTTTAGAAATGCGAACGACAGGTAATGAAAAAGACATCATCAATATCAATAAGCAGCTAGATAAGATCAGTGCAAATACTACTTGGATTTTGCGACTTATTGTTGGTGGGATTGTAGGAGCTGTTCTTACGTTGTTATTGAAGGGGGGTGGTATGTAATGGTTAGTTTAGCCATGATGATTGGAATTGTAGTAGGTCTTTCACAGATTGTAAAAACAGTTGGATTACAAACAAAATACGTTCCGTTATTAAATTTAACGCTTGGCATTGTGCTAGGCGTTTTATTTTTGGACGGAGATATCAAAGTGAATGTATTTCAAGGAATCATCATTGGACTCTCAGCAAGTGGATTATTTGACCACACCAAAATTATAAAAAAGGATGTTGATGCTAAATGAAAAAGACAATGAAACATATTATCTCATTACTTATGATTCTAGCACTTGCTAGTTCTTTTGCTACAAGTGCTTTTGCTGATAGAACACTTATTATTCCTGATTTACCTAAACAACCATACCGTAATGGTGTAGGTGCTTATGAGGGCGTTGTAGCACATTCTACAGCAACTCCAGAAGCTCCAGCTATTAATATTCAAAAATACGAAACTCGTACATGGAGAAATGCATTTGTTCACTATGCAGTAGACTGGAATGAAACGATTCAAATTGCTGATACTAAATATATTGCTTATGGTGGGGGACCAGGTGCAAACAAACGCTTTGTACACGTAGAGCTTTGCGAAACAGCAGATTACGAGAAATTCAAACGCAGCTATGATAAATACGTGAAGTTACTTGCTAAAATCCTTCGTGACCGTGGTTTATCTGTAGAAAAAGGATTATGGACTCACTACGATGTAACAAAATACCTTGGTGGTACAGATCATGAAGATCCACTTGACTACTTAAAGTCTCATGGCATTTCAGAAGCTCAATTTAGAGCAGATGTACAACGTGCATACAATAATTCCAGTGTAGATGTTTCAGTTCCTGATAAGCCATCTAAGCCAGCAGAAGTTCCGACAGCTGTAACAGATGGTATTGCTTATATAGAAGGTTACAACGTTAATTTACGTAAAGGACCTGGTACAAGCTATTCTAAGATTCGTCAGTTAAATAAACCAGAAGCGTATCAAGTATGGGGAGAAAAGGACGGATGGCTTAACTTAGGTGGTGAGCAATGGATTAAAAACGATCCATCTTATGTGAAGTTTAATAAGAAAAGTACAGTAGATTCATCTATTGTAGGAAAGCGTGTTGTTTCTAAAGTAGATAACCTACGTTTCTATGATTCTGCTTCTTGGCAGGATAAAGATGTTGCTGGTTCTGTGGATGCAGGGTTAGGATTTACAATTGATGCGAAAGTAAGTGTCAATGGATCGTCACAATATAAAGTACACAACAGCCAGGGTAAAACATACTATGTAACAACAAATGAAGCCTATGTGTATGTGAAGTAAAAAAAAGCCGTCCTGTTGGGCGGCTTTTTTTGTTTATATACTATTAAAATTTACTTTTAGATAATGCCTTTAATATAGGTTTAAAGATTTTACTTAATATACGAAATCCGTTAAATATAGAGCGCACAACTTTCATAAAGTTAACACACCTACTTTCACACTTTATAAATCAGATATTTTTTTAACTTCTTTTTCCTTCGCTTTAAATTCTCTTTTATATTGCTTGAAATCTTGTTTGCTAACTCTAAATTTTTCACCAGTAGCTACATTCTTTACTAAGTATGTTTTAGTTATTGAGAAATAATAAATTAAAAATAATATACAAGATATTGAAAAGGTAGGGATGCCTAAGATTAATGCCATAATAAACAACATTATATCTAATCCCGTAAACATTCGTTGCAAGACAATTCTCTTTCCAGCGGCAGCTTCTGATTGCTGTAGTTGTTGCATACGTTGTAGCGATGCAATAGTATCATAACTCATGAAATAACCTCCTTGTTATATCGTTAGCTTACTTGATTAATATTCTTTGTCCACTTTTCGTAACTCTGACTGTGTAAGTCCATATGTCTCTGTTGTACAACCTGCTAACAACATAACAGGTAATGCTAAAGCTCCCATTTTACGTTTTATTGTCACATACCCCTTTGAATACTTAATTTTGTGTGTCTCTTATCTCATTTAATGTAGAACCCATCGTGTCAATATACCCAAACATAGCCCCTAAGTTTGCTTCGGCTTTTTCTATATCATTTTCATCTAAACCTACAAATACTTGGTCTATTGACTGTTTAATTACTTTCACGTCGTCTCTTAATTGTGTTCGATAGTAATCATAATCCTTCGGCGGCTCTATAGCTGTTAGTTTGTCAAGCTTTTCCTTGAATACCCCTAATTGTTGCTTTAATTCAACTTGATTTTCTTTTAAAGTTTCATCTTTTGCAAATATTGGTTTTGTAGCTTGTAACTCCTTTGCTACCTCTTTAGCAGTTTCATCTATATTTTCTTGATACTGTTTTAGAGTTACAGGAGGATTAACCTCTCTTATTACTTGTTTGTCTTCACTTGCTCGCTCTTCAGCTAATGTTCTATCGGTTTTTGATTTTTCTTTACTTGTTACCTCTTTACTATCTTCACCAGTTTCTTTCTTACTTACTGACTCTGCATCTTGTGTTTTATCTATTTCTTCATCTACAGTCTTCATGAAATCCTTATCTCGTAGCTCTACTGTCTTAGAGTCCTTCTTATCTTCTGACTCTGCATCTTGTACACTGTCAGTCTTTTTATAATCTTCAACTTTTACATTATCAGTCTTCTTCTCTTCTGAATTGTCTTTAGAACATCCTACCCATGCTACTAGCATAAGTGGAAATGCTAAAAAACATATTAGTTTCTTTGCTTTCATACCTCATACTCCTTTAATATTAATAGTGCTATTATTTATAGCCTATACTTATTATTTAGTTCAAACATACAAGTAGGGTCTTTTATTTCTTTGGTGTATAGTTAATTGACTCGTCTGTTGTGCTTGATGTACCTTCTCCAAATGAATCATGAGCCTTCTTGCTACCATCTTGTTTGGACTTAATTGCTCTTTTTAATGCAGTAGGGTCTTTCTCATTCATATCGGCAAAGAAGGGTTGCCAAGTATAAGTTCCACTATCTAATCCATCTATTGCATCGTCTACTTCTTCTTTTATTTTTTTCTTATCCTTACTAGGATCTTCATACTTATCAATCGCTTTTTCTATCTTAGGTAAAGAGTCTCTCATATTTTCTATACCTTCTTTAATTATGTATTCATAGTCTGCATACTTTTTAGGTATTACAACCCTATCTAACTCGTCTAACCGACCACGAATACTTACTACGGTATCCTTTGGTGAGCCTTCATATCTATCTTCTGAAATTGCCTTTGATTCTTTAATTAAGTCTCTCATTTCGTATTTAAGGTCTATTAATTCTTTAAACATCATATCAGGAAATTCTGTTGCAGAAACATATAACGGTGACTTTAACCCCTTTGAACCATACCCTGCTTGGTTTTCCTTCACGATAGCATTTTCTTCCTTATCATCTACTTCTGTTTCGCTTGTTGATTTCTTGTTAGACTTCTTCTCATTTCTTTGTTCCTCTTCATACTCCAATTGCGCTAATGCACCTCTTAGCTGTTTCTCTATCTCTTCGTCCTTATAGTGCATTTTCTTCATGTGTTCTATCATTTCATCTGCTTTAAATTCCTTGTCCACTTTTCTGAACTCTGACTGTGTAAGTCCATATGTGTCCGTTGTACATCCTACTAATAACATAACAGGTAAAGCTAACGCTATTAGTTTCTTTGCTTTCATTATGTATCCTCCTTTTTAAATGAATCGTAATTAATTAACATATGAAACCATAACATAAATTACATAAATAAGATATACGAATATCGCATCCTTAAGAGGGGTTTTGAGCGTTTTAACAATATGAAAACATGTATTACGGTTGTAGAGAATCCCGCTCCGTATGCTTTTGAAAAAATTACACCGTATCCGATCCTCAACGTTTGGGGGCAGTTTATGCTTTCATAAACTCACTATCGAAATAGAACTTGCCAACCAAATTAATACAATACTGTTGAATTCGTTTATTGTATTAATAAAAAACGTATGATATATATGCTTGGGAATGAAAATAAATTTACAGGATGTGAAATGGCAATATAATAGAAGAAAGAAGAAATATTTATATTGTCATCACCCTGTTGGCGTCAACCTAATGCGCCTAATGGCTACAAAAGACATCTACTTTGTACCATTTGGCCAAGATGCACCAGAGAAAAAACCGAACTCAATGGTAGCTCGTATGGAGTTACTTGAAGATACAGTATTAGAAGCGCTACAAGGAAAACAATTACAACCTGTTGTTGTAGAAAAATTCAGATATATGAATTAAAAAACGAAAAAAACGTACAATTTTTGATGAAACCATCATTCTTACTGTAGAATATGATAAAATTAACGTTATTAAGATTAGAGGGGGCATTGTAAGCTCCTTCTAATTCTAAGTTATAGAAGGATTGGTATCTAGAAAGGGGCATAGTGATGGAAAAGCAAAAAACTTTTCATGTCGCTGTAGTTGGAGCAACCGGCGCAGTTGGTGAACAAATGTTAAATACTTTAGAGAAACGAGAATTTCCAATTGGGAAGTTAACGTTACTTTCATCTAAACGATCTGCAGGTAAGAAACTTGTATTTAAAGGCGAAGAATTTACAGTTCAAGAGGCAACTCCTGAAAGTTTTGAAGGAGTAGATATTGCACTATTTAGTGCAGGTGGATCTGTATCGAAACAATTAGCGCCAGAAGCAGCAAAGCGCGGTGCAATTGTTGTTGATAATACAAGTGCATTCCGTATGACAGAAAACGTGCCACTTGTTGTACCTGAAGTAAATGAAAATGATTTAAAAGAACATAATGGTATTATTGCAAATCCAAACTGTTCTACAATTCAAATGGTAGTAGCTCTTGAACCAGTTCGCCAGCAATATGGTCTAAAACGAGTAATCGTTTCCACATATCAAGCTGTATCAGGTGCTGGTGCGGCAGCTATTGAAGAACTTCATGAACAATCACAAGCAATCTTAAATGGCGAAGAAGTAAAGGCGAATGTTTTACCTGTATCAGGTGACGAAAAGCATTTCCAAATCGCTTTTAATGCTATTCCACAGATTGATAAATTCCAAGATAATGGATTTACATTCGAAGAAATGAAAATGATTAATGAAACGAAAAAAATTATGCATATGCCTGAATTAGAAGTAGCTGCGACATGTGTACGTTTACCAGTTGTATCGGGTCATTCCGAGTCTGTGTACATTGAAGTAGATAAAGAAGGCGTAACAGTAGAAGAAATGAAAAACTTACTTGCAAATGCAGAAGGTATTGTACTGCAAGATAATCCAGCAGAGCAGTTATATCCAATGCCAGCTACTGCAGTAGGTAAAAATGAAGTATTCGTTGGAAGAATCCGTAAAGATTTAAATAATGATAAAGGATTCCACCTTTGGGTCGTATCTGATAACTTATTAAAAGGCGCTGCATGGAATTCTGTTCAAATTGCAGAGCGCTTAGTAAAATTACAATTAGTGTAAACGGCTAAGAGAAGGTGCAAAATATGAAAATTATTGTTCAAAAATTTGGTGGTACATCAGTACGTGATGACAATGGGCGCAAGCATGCGCTTCACCATATAAAAAAATCGTTAGCTGCTGGTTATAAAGTAGTTACTGTCGTATCAGCAATGGGCCGTAAAGGTGAACCGTATGCAACTGATACGTTATTAAGTCTTGTAAATCAAGAGGAATCTAATATTTCTAAACGTGAGCAAGATTTATTATTATCATGCGGAGAATTAATCTCAGCAATTGTTTTCTCTAACATGTTGAATGAGAATGGTATAAAAGCAGCAGCATTAAATGGTGCGCAAGCTGGTTTTGTAACGAATAATGACTTTACGAATGCTAAGATTATTGAAATGAATTGCGATCGTATACATGAAGAGTTACAAAATGTAGATGTTATCGTCGTGACTGGATTCCAAGGTCAAACGAAAAATGGAGATACGACAACACTTGGACGCGGAGGTAGTGATACCTCAGCTTCAGCATTAGGTGTTGCGCTTCATGCTGAATATATCGATATCTTCACAGATGTTGAAGGTGTTATGACTGCGGATCCTCGTATCGTAAAAGATGCACGTCATCTTCAAACTGTAACATATAACGAGATTTGTAACATGGCTTATCAGGGTGCGAAGGTTGTTCATCCGCGTGCGGTTGAAATTGCGATGCATGCAAAAGTACCACTTCGTGTACGTTCTACGTATTCGGATAGTGAAGGTACGCTTATTGCGGCATATGATGGTGCTACAAAAGGGCAGGATGTAGAAGAACGTCCTGTTACAGGGATTGCCCATGTGTCAAACGTAACGCAAATTAAGGTGCTTGCAAAAGAAACTGCATATGATTTACAACAACACGTGTTTAAAGAAATGGCTAATGAAGGGATTAGTGTGGACTTAATTAACATTTCTCCTACCGGTGTAGCTTACACAGTAAAGGATAGTGTATCAGCGCGTGCAGTTGAGGTTTTAAAGCAACTTGGATATGATCCAGTTGTGACAGAGCATTGTGCGAAGGTTTCTATCGTTGGTGCTGGAATGGCAGGTATTCCAGGGGTTACAGCGAAAATTGTCACAGCTTTAGCGGAAAAAGGTATTCAAATTCTGCAATCAGCAGATAGTCATACGACAATTTGGGTTCTTGTAAAAGAAGCCGATTTAGTGGAGGCTGTGAATGCATTACATAGTGCATTTGAGCTTTCAAAAGAAAAGCAACTGGAACAATAAGGAGTGAGATCATGATAGATTTTGGGACAATTGCAACCGCGATGGTAACACCGTTTGATAAAAATGGTAATATCGATTTTGCAAAGACAACGAAATTGGTAAATTATTTAATTGATAACGGTACAACAGCAATCGTGGTAGGAGGGACGACTGGAGAATCTCCTACATTAACATCAGAAGAAAAAGTAGCGTTATATCGCCATGTCGTATCTGTTGTCGATAAAAGGGTGCCCGTCATCGCTGGAACAGGTAGCAATAATACGCATGCTTCTGTTGATTTAACAAAAAAGGCAACTGAAGTTGGTGTTGATGCAGTTATGCTAGTGGCACCGTATTATAATAAACCGAGTCAAGAAGGGATGTACCAGCACTTTAAAACAATCGCTGAAAGCACTCCGCTTCCGGTAATGCTATATAATGTTCCAGGACGATCTATTGTACAAATCTCCGTTGATACAGTTGTTCGTTTATCAGAAATAGAAAACATTGTTGCGATTAAAGATGCAGGCGGCGATGTATTAACAATGACAGAAATCATTGAAAAAACAGCGGACGACTTTGCAGTATACAGCGGTGATGATGGTTTAACATTACCAGCTATGGCAATTGGAGCAAAAGGTATTGTTTCTGTAGCATCTCATGTTATCGGGAATGAAATGCAAGAAATGATTGCTGCATTCCAAGCTGGAGAGTTCAAAAAAGCGCAGAAATTACATCAATTACTAGTAAAAGTAACGGATGCACTATTTATGGCGCCGAGCCCAACACCAGTAAAAACAGCATTACAAATGGTGGGATTAGATGTAGGTTCTGTACGTTTGCCACTTCTTCCATTAACGGAAGAAGAAAGAATAACGTTACAATCCGTAATGCAATCTATTCCTCGTTAATAAAAATGACCTAGTGTGAAACTAGGTCATTTTTATTTTGACTAACTATATGTAAGTGATGAAAATTAGCTATAGTTAATAGGCTGTAATAAGAAGGGGATGGCAGGGGGGAGAATTAGTAAGAAACTGATTACAGAGATAAGGTTTTTTTAGTGAATATCGTTTCATGTTTATGTAAAGAATTTACATGAATATTTTTCCATCAAACTCTTATTACGTAGGGAAAATAGTAAAACCGATATGAATTTTGCCCTCTTAAATTATAATCTCATTTTAGTGTCTTCTCTTGTCTTTCGCATAATTTAACTTGTGTTCTATTTCTTGTATCAGTTATAATATGGCTAAGTAGCTTAGTACGGGTATGCTTAGCAAAATTGGTAAAAATTACGATTTAATGAAATTTTCATATCATATCGAATAAGATATTTGATTTATATAATGAAAGAGAGGTGAAACCTGGTTTAAAAAATTAACAAGGACATGATATCGCATAACGGTAAGGACATTCGTCTTGGACGGTGAATATATGGTGGTTGTAGAGTTTCCCCTGGTGTCTCTGCAATTTTAGTGAAATCAGTGTTTGCAAGATTTTTAAACCAGGCAACAACATGAAGAGAAAAGAGAATGAGTCTGTTAAAGTATTTGCTCTTGGCGGAGTAGGTGAAATCGGTAAAAACATGTACTGTGTTGAAATTGATTCTGAAATCTTTATTGTAGATGCAGGATTGATGTTCCCGGGAGATGAAATGTTTGGGATTGATATTGTTATTCCTGACATTACATATTTAGTAGAAAATCAAGAGCGAGTAAAAGGACTATTTATTACCCATGGTCATGAAGATCATATTGGTGGAATTGTTTATGTGCTTCGTAAATTATCTATTCCAGTATATGCGACGAAATTAACGGTAGGACTTATACAAGAAAAGCTTGGCGAAGCAGGAATGTTAGGCCGTGTAGACTTAAAAACAATTGACTCGAATTCAACAGTAGAGTTTAATTCAACAAATGTGTCATTCTTCGGAACGACACATAGTATTCCGGATTCTGTGGGTGTTTGTTTCCATACATCAAAAGGTGCTGTAGTATATACAGGAGACTTTAAATTTGATCAAACTCCAATCGGAAATAGTGGAGCAGATCTTGGGAAAATGGCGCAAATTGGAAATGAAGGCGTACTTTGCTTGTTATCTGATAGTACAAACGCTGAACGTCCTGGTTATACAGGTTCGGAAAAAGAAGTTGGTATAGAGATTTCTAAAGTATTCTATAGTTCAGAAGGGCGTATTATTGTTGCTTCATTTGCCTCCAATGTACATCGTATTCAACAAGTGTTTGATGCAGCTGCTGAAACTGGAAGGAAAGTAGCGGTAGTAGGACGTAGCATGGTGAAAGTGGTAGATATTGCAAGACGTCTTGGTTATTTAGATGTTCCAGAAGGTATGGTTATTTCATTACAAGAAATAGACAATTTCCCGGAAAAAAAGGTAGCTATCTTAACGACTGGTAGTCAAGGGGAACCGATGGCAGCCCTTTCTAGAATGGCGAAGCAAGCTCATAAACAAATTTCAATTCGTAAAGGTGATACTGTTATTATTGCAGCTTCTCCAATTCCAGGGAATGAAGTATCTGTATCAAAAATTATTGACTTGTTATTTAGATCTGGTGCTGAGGTTATTTATTACGGTGAAAGAAAAGTTCACGTTTCAGGTCATGGTAGCCAAGAAGAATTAAAGCTGATGATAAATTTAATGAAGCCGAAGTATTTTGTACCCGTACATGGTGAGTTCCGTATGCAAAAAGCACATGCGTATTTAGCGGAAGATGTAGGTATTGCGAGAGAGAATATCTTTATCGTAGAAAAAGGCGATGTAATTGCTTTTGGTGACGATGAAGCAAAATTAGCTGGTAAAGTGCAAGCTGGTAATGTTTTAATTGATGGATTAGGTGTAGGTGACGTCGGTAACATCGTTCTTCGAGATAGAAAGATGTTATCTCAAGATGGAATTTTAGTTGTTGTTGTAACACTAGGTAAGGATGAAAAGAAAATAATCTCTGGTCCAGAAATTATTTCACGCGGCTTTGTATATGTTCGTGAATCAGAAGCATTAATCGAACGATCCACAGATATTGTACGTATGATTGTTGAACAATCAATTAAAGAATATACAATTGAATGGTCTATGTTGAAACAAAATATTCGTGAATTATTAGGGCAGTTCTTGTACGAAGAAACGAAGAGAAAGCCAATGATTTTACCGATTATTATGGAAGTATAAGGAAGGTCACCTTTACAGGTGATCTTTTTCTTTTTTAACCCTATCGAATGAAATTCATAACTTAAGAAATAATAGTTATATACGAGTGAAAGGGGATGCGATATGACAGAACGTGATCGTTATACAAATGAAGAAAAAGAAGCTGAGCCGAAAGAAGTTCCAAAAGAGGCTTCTATAGTGGAGAAAATTCAGCAACTTGGACAGACAAATGTACCACAAATGAATGAATCGCGTATTCATTGCTTAACAATTGTTGGGCAGGTGGAAGGTCATATTCAGTTGCCACCACAAAATAAAACAACAAAATATGAACACATCATTCCGCAAATTGTCGCGATTGAACAAAATCCAAAAATTGAAGGCTTACTGTTAATATTAAATACAGTTGGGGGTGACGTTGAAGCTGGATTAGCGATTTCTGAAATGGTGGCTTCGCTTTCAAAGCCAACTGTATCTCTTGTTTTAGGAGGAGGGCATTCAATCGGTGTACCGATTGCGGTCTCAACTGATTATTCATTTATTGCCGAAACAGCGACGATGACAATTCATCCGATTCGTTTAACAGGTCTTGTTATAGGTGTGCCACAAACATTTGAGTATTTGGATAAAATGCAAGAAAGAGTCATTCGATTTGTGACAAAGCATTCGAAAGTAACGGAAGATCGTTTTAAAGAGCTTATGTTTGCAAAAGGGAATTTGACGCGAGATATTGGGACGAATGTAATAGGTGGAGATGCAGTGAAGTATGGTCTTATAGATGGTGTCGGTGGTATTGGTAGCGCACTTCGAAAATTAAACGAATTAATTGATGAACACAAGGATAATAGTACAGAAGGGACAATGCTACAATGATTTTATATACAATTATGCCAGAGCAACTTGTGTATCCGGCCGATTATTCACAATGCGAAAGCCAAAAAGTTGTGAATATAAATGGCGTGGAATTAGTGGTTTCTGAGGAGGATAATCAATGTTACTCTATTGTACGTGTATTAAGTACGAATCCGTCTCACTACCTAGAGTTTGAGCCTGGACAGAAAATTACCTTTTAGCAAAAAGAAGGATTTTGTTTAGGAGCTATGGTATAATATAAAAAACAAGACGGTTGAGCAGCCATGAGTAGGCTGCTTTCTTCTGTTTATTTAACATTTTACAAGAAGTGTAAAAATAGAAGATATAAAGACCTGAAAAATAGAGAGAAAGACATGTAAGTAGAGCTTTTTTATAAGAAAGTTGTACTTAATTTTTAGAACACGAGGTGAAGAAATGGCAAAACAAAAGCAAAGAGGGACGAAGGCTAAGGCAAGACGTACGATAAAGCCAACTTTGTATTATGAAATCGTCGGGTTGACTCTTTTTGCACTTTCGATTATTACGATTTTACAGCTAGGTGTTGTAGGGAAATCGTTTGTGTTATTTTTTCGCTTCTTCTTTGGTGAGTGGTACATAATTGGTGTATTAGGTGTAATAGCTTTATCTGTTGCGTTTGTAATAAAGCGGGGATGGCCCAACCTTTTAAATAAACGGCTAATAGGTGTTTATTTAATTGTACTAGCAATATTAATGTTTAGTCATATTACATTATTTAACCTGCTTACGAAAGATGGAGCTGTGCAAAATACTTCTGTAATTGTTAGTACAAAAGATTACTTCTTCCTTGAAATGAAAAAGGGCCCGGATAGTGTTCATTTAGGTGGTGGTATGTTCGGTGCACTGATGTTCGCAACGTGCTACTTCTTATTTGACGAAGTAGGGGCATATATCATTGGAATTATTTTAGTTATTCTTGGAATACTTTGTATAACAAATAAACATATTGGAGAAGTACTTGCTCCGGTAGGGAGAATTCTTAGAAGTCAGTTTCAAGTCATGCAAGGGGATTATAAAGATTGGAAATCTCAAAGGGTCGCCGAGCAAACTGAAAAGAAAAAAACAACAAGAAGCAAGAGGCGTGAACGTGTTGCTGAACAAGAAGAAGCTATTGAGCCAGTAGAAGAAATAGAAATTGGTCCACCAATTATTTCGAATTTTACTGAGAATTATCCAGTACGTGAAGAGACGGAAAAGCAGATAGAAGAAAATGATTTAATCACTCCTCCGTTTATTGAAGAGGCAGTTCCGCCTGCGCCAGAAGAACAACCTCACAAGAAACGAGGAGAAAAAATCGTTGAATCGCTAGAAGGTGAAACGAAAGCACCTCCTATGCAATTTTCTAATGTGGAAAATAAAGATTATAAGCTTCCTTCGCTTGATATATTAAAGTTTCCCCAAAATAAGCAAGTTACAAATGAAAATGCGGAAATTTATGAAAATGCTCGTAAATTGGAACGTACATTCCAAAGTTTTGGTGTGAAAGCGAAAGTAACAAAAGTACATAGAGGTCCTGCAGTTACGAAATATGAAGTGTATCCTGATATGGGAGTAAAGGTAAGTAAAATTGTTAGTTTAAGTGATGATTTAGCGCTTGCTTTAGCAGCGAAAGACATTCGTATTGAAGCACCTATTCCCGGGAAATCAGCTGTAGGGATTGAGGTTCCGAATTCAGAAGTTTCTATGGTAACGCTGAGAGAAGTTCTTGATTCAAAGGCGAATAACCACCCAGAAGAGAAGTTATTAATCGGTCTTGGACGTGATGTTACAGGAGAGGCTGTATTGGCACGTTTAAATAAAATGCCCCATTTATTAGTAGCTGGTGCGACTGGTAGTGGAAAGAGTGTATGTATTAATGGAATTATTGTAAGTATTTTAATGCGTGCAAAACCGCATGAAGTAAAATTAATGATGATTGATCCGAAAATGGTAGAGTTAAATGTATATAACGGTGTTCCGCACTTATTAACACCAGTCGTAACTGATCCGAAAAAAGCATCACAGGCTTTGAAGAAAGTTGTGAGTGAAATGGAGCGTCGTTATGAATTATTCGCGCATAGCGGTACGCGTAACATTGAAGGATATAATGATTATATTAAAGAACATAATAGCCAATCGGAAGCGAAACAACCTGAATTACCATATATTGTAGTAATTGTGGACGAGTTAGCTGATTTAATGATGGTTGCTTCTTCGGATGTAGAAGATGCGATTATGCGTTTAGCACAAATGGCACGTGCTGCTGGTATTCATTTAATTATTGCGACTCAGCGCCCGTCAGTTGATGTTATCACAGGTGTTATTAAAGCGAATATTCCATCGCGTATTGCATTTGCTGTATCTTCCCAAATAGATTCTCGAACGATTCTTGACGGTGGTGGTGCAGAAAAGTTGCTAGGTCGTGGAGATATGTTATTCATACCAATTGGTGCATCGAAACCTGTTCGTGTACAAGGGGCATTTTTATCAGATGATGAAGTTGAGAGAGTCGTAGAATCTGTTATTGCGCAGCAAAAAGCGCAATATCAAGAGGATATGATTCCACAAGATGTTCCTGAAACAAAGCAGGAAGTAGAAGATGAATTATATGATGAAGCGGTTCAGCTTGTAGTAGAAATGCAAACAGCATCTGTTTCTATGTTACAACGTAGATTTAGAGTAGGATATACGCGAGCAGCTCGTTTAATTGATGCCATGGAAATGAATGGTGTAGTAGGTCCTTATGAAGGTAGTAAACCAAGGGGAGTACTCATTAAAGATGTACAAGAAAAAAGTTCTTAAAAAAAGCCTAATTGTTTTACAATTAGGCTTTTTTATATGCTGTTTTTGTTATATACTATATTCAACAGAAAAGAAAGTGCTTACATAATAGGGAGCTCTTTAGAATACGAATGCTTATCGTTTTGGTTTTCGAAACGTTCGATATTTAATGTAGAAAAATGTTGAATTCTGTTGACACATATGGGAGCAAGTGGTAAGATTACTTCGAAAAGAATCACTGCCTCATATAATCTTGGAGATAAGGTCCATAAGTTTCTACCTGGCAACCATGAATTGCTAGACTATGAGGGGAAAAGTGTGTAACAAAGGATGTAAGGAATCTTTGTGCCGAACTTTTTCTCTATATGAGAAATGTTTATGGTACAAAGTTTTTTTTATGGGATAAAGTGTGAAAATTTCATCTTGAAAAATTATTAATATTTATTCGATAATTACGCTTATTTTTAGTATTTAGTAATTTATACTATGTTGTAAGTTGAAAAAAGAGAGAAGAAGTCTTACATCAGAGGTCGAATAATTGAAATGCGGGGGAGTCTTATGTCAGTAAAATCCGATAGTCGTCACCTATATTTGCGGGTGATTGATCACATCAAAGGAAAAATTAAAGATGGGGCTTACAAAGAAAAACAAAAGTTACCTTCAGAGTTTGATCTAGCGAAAGAACTTGGTGTAAGTAGGGCAACTTTAAGGGAAGCACTACGTATTTTAGAAGAAGAAAATGTTGTTATTCGTAGACATGGTGTAGGGACATTTGTAAATGCGAAGCCGTTATTTTCTTCTGGAATAGAGCAACTTTCTAGTATTACAGATATGATTTCTAGTGTGGGGAAAACACCAGGAACAATCTTTTTATCATCATCTACAACAACTTTAACAGAAGAAGAAAAAGAGAAATTTAATTGTGAAGATGCTTTTAGCGCAGTAATGATTGAACGTGTTCGTACAGCGGATGGGGAACCAGTTGTATATTGCATTGATAAACTGGCAAAAGAGATATTACCAGATTTATCGGGATACAATGAGGAATCGCTGCTTACAGTAATACATAATAATACGCACAAGCGTATCACATACGCAGTTGCTCACATTGAACCGATTGGTTATCACCCGAAAATTTCACCGATTTTAGAATGTGAACCTGAAACGGCACTGCTAGTTTTAAAACAAATGCACTATGATCAAAATGATGAGCCAATCTTATATTCTATTAATTACTTTAGAGCTGATAAGTTTAGCTTCCACGTATTAAGAAA
This sequence comes from Bacillus sp. DB-2, assembly GCF_003315125.1. NCBI lineage: Bacteria > Bacillati > Bacillota > Bacilli > Caryophanales > Bacillaceae > Bacillus > Bacillus sp. DB-2. The sequence continues at coordinate 135,317 of NZ_QNRN01000006.1, forward strand.
ACGTATGTAGGGAAGTTCCTTTTTAGGGAGGTGACAGCAAGAAGTAAGGGACAGCAGCGTATGAATCATTAGACAAAACATTTCAGGAGGGGTTTCTAGTATGAAGAAAAAAACAGGTCTTTTATTATCGTTAACGTTAGCAGCAAGTACAGTGTTAGGTGCATGTGGTAACTCGGATAAAGCGGATAGTGACAAAAAAGGGGATAAAGAGTTTAAGGTTGGTATGGTTACAGATGTTGGGGGCGTTGATGACAAATCATTTAACCAATCAGCTTGGGAAGGTTTAACGAAATTTGGTAAAGACAACGATTTAAAGAAAAATGAAGGATATCGTTACCTTCAATCAAGTAAAGATGCTGATTACATTCCAAATTTAACAAAATTTGCGAAAGATAATTATAACACAACATTTGGTATTGGATACTTAATGGAGAAATCAATTGAAAAGGTGGCTGAACAGTATCCAAAAGAGCAATTTGCGATTGTAGATACAGTTGTAAAGAAGCCGAACGTAACAAGTATTACATTTAAAGACCATGAAGGTTCATTCCTAGTTGGAGCTGTAGCAGCGATGACAACAAAATCAAATAAAGTTGGTTTTGTTGGTGGTGTGAAGAGCCCGTTAATTACAAAATTCGAATCAGGTTTTAAAGCTGGTGCAAAAGCAGTAAATCCAAATATCGAAATTGTATCACAATATGCTGATGCATTTGATAAGCCAGAAAAAGGATCTGTATTAGCTTCAGCAATGTACGGTCAAGGCGTTGACGTAATTTACCATGCTTCAGGTGCAACTGGTAACGGTGTATTCACAGAAGCGAAAAATCGTAAGAAAAAAGGTGAAAATGTTTGGGTAATCGGTGTTGACCGTGACCAAAATCAAGAAGGCATGCCTGAAAACGTAACTTTAACTTCAATGGTAAAACGTGTTGATGTTGCAGTAGCAAAAGTAGCGCAAGAAGCGAAAGATGGTAAGTTAAAAGGCGGTAAAGTAGAAGAGTTCGGCTTAAAAGATGATGGCGTTGGTATTGCGAAAACAACTGATAATGTGAAAAAAGTAAACCCAGAAATTTTAACAAAAATAGAAGAGTTTGAGAAGAAAATCACTGCTGGTGAAATTAAAGTACCTGCGACTGATGATGAATATAAAGCATACGAAGCTGCTCTAAAGAAATAATGATAGAGCAATAGCAAAGGTTAGTTCTTAGAACTAACCTTTGCATATATAAAAATACTTTTAATAGAGTGTAATTAGGGAGTGTTCCCTGCTAGAAGGAGGAACAAAATGGAATACGTAATTGAGATGAACAATATTACAAAAGTATTCCCAGGCATTGTAGCGAATGATGATATTACGCTGCAAGTAAAACAGGGAGAGATACACGCTTTACTTGGAGAAAATGGTGCAGGGAAATCAACGTTGATGAATGTACTGTTCGGTTTGTATCAACCAGAACAGGGCGAAATTAAAATTAAAGGAAACCCTGTAAAAATTACAAATCCGAATATTGCAAATGACCTTGGAATTGGGATGGTCCATCAGCACTTTATGCTTGTTCATAATTTTACAGTTACAGAGAATATCATTCTTGGAAATGAGCCGAAGAGAAAAGGGAAAATAGCTGTTGAAGAGGCTGCAAAAGAAATTAAACAATTATCTGAACAGTACGGTTTAGCTGTTGATCCAAATGCAAAGATTGAAGATATTTCGGTTGGGATGCAGCAAAGGGTTGAAATATTAAAGACGCTTTATCGTGGTGCGGAGATTTTAATATTCGATGAACCGACTGCAGTGTTAACTCCTCAAGAAATTCATGAGTTGATTCAAATTATGAAAAAGCTTGTGCAAGAAGGGAAATCTATCATTCTTATTACACATAAATTAAAAGAAATTATGGAAGTTTGCGATCGTTGCACAATTATTCGTAAAGGTAAAGGAATTGGTACAGTTGACGTTGCGGAAATGGATGAACATAAACTTGCAGAATTAATGGTCGGACGTCAAGTGAATTTTAAAACAGAAAAAATAGGGGCCAAACCGAAAGAGGAGGTTCTGTCTGTTGCGAATCTTGTCGTTCATGATGCACGCCAATTACCTGCTGTAAAAGGCCTTGACTTAACTGTTCGTGCAGGAGAAATCGTTGGTATTGCAGGGATTGATGGAAATGGTCAAAGTGAATTAATAGAGGCGATTACTGGTTTACGAAAAGTTGAGTCAGGTTCTATTGCAATTAAAGGAAAAGAAATAACGAATTGGCCTGTTCGAAGAATTACAGAGGAAGGAATAGGTCATATTCCAGAAGACCGTCATAAACACGGGCTAGTTCTTGATTTTTCTGTTAAAGACAATATAGTTTTGCAAACATACTATAAAAATCCATTTTCAAAGAAGGGGATTTTAAACTTTAGCAAAATCACAGAGAAAGCAAAGGCGCTTATTGAACAGTTTGATGTACGTACACCTAGTGAACAAACATTAGCGCGTGCTCTATCAGGTGGAAATCAGCAGAAAGCTATCATTGCACGTGAAGTAGATCGTAATCCAGATTTATTAATTGCAGCACAACCAACACGTGGTTTAGATGTAGGTGCAATTGAATTTATTCATAAAAAATTAATCGAGCAGAGAGATAACGGGAAAGCGGTATTACTTCTATCGTTAGAACTGGATGAAATTTTAAATGTAAGTGATCGAGTTGCTGTTATATATGAAGGGAAAATTGTAGCAATTGTCGATGCGAAAAAAACAAATGAACAACAGCTTGGTTTGTTGATGGCTGGCGGAACGGAGAAAGAGAAGGTGAATACAAATGGCTAAAAAATTTTTAACGGAGCGAACAATTAACATTTTAGTTCCTGTATTATCCGTTATTTTTGGTTTACTTGTTGGTGCCATTGTAATGTTAGTTAGTGGATATGATCCAATTGTTGGGTATGCAGCGCTTTGGGAAGGAATGGTTGGAAATCCGCAGGCTATCGGTGAGACGCTACGTACGATGATTCCACTCGTGTTAGCTGGTCTGTCTGTTGCATTTGCGTTTCGTACAGGTCTCTTTAACATTGGGGTAGAAGGACAATTATTGGTTGGATGGCTTGCCGCTGTCTGGTTTGGATATGCAGTATCGTTACCAGCATTTTTGCATATTCCGTTATCTATTTTAGTAGCCGCGATTGCCGGTGGTTTATGGGGATTTATACCTGGATATTTAAAAGGAAAGCTTAAAGTAAATGAAGTAATTGTCACAATTATGATGAACTACATTGCACTTTATGTTACGTATGATCTTATTAAACGTTTTATACATGAAGGTAATGAGAAATCTTATGATGTACAAGCGAGTGCTTCATTAGCTTCTGATTGGCTATCTTCATTGACAGATGGATCTCGTTTGCACTGGGGAATTGTTGTAGCTATTTTAATTGCTATTGTAATGTGGTTCGTATTAGATAGAACTACGTTAGGATATGAGTTAAAATCGGTTGGTTTTAACCAAAATGCATCGCAATATGCAGGGATGAAAGTCTCTCGTAATGTTGTATTATCAATGACAATTGCTGGCGCTTTTGCTGGAATTGGTGGGGCAATGGAAGGTCTAGGAACATTCCAAAGTATGACGGCAATGACATCGTTTACTGGTATTGGATTCGATGGGATTGCGGTAGCTCTTCTTGGAGGAAATAATCCGTTTGGTATATTATTATCGGCTTTACTGTTCGGTGGTTTGAAAAGTGCAGCCCCGCAAATGAATTTTGAAGCAGATGTACCTTCTGAGTTAATTAATGTTATTATCGCATGTATTATTTTCTTTGTTGCTTGCAGTTATGTTTTACGCTGGGCACTTACACGCATGAGCAAGGAGGGGAAATAAATGAGCTTTATAGATATTTTAGCCATTCTTGTGACTGGTACGTTATATACGGCAGCGCCACTTATTTTTACGGCGTTAGGTGGAGTGTTCAGTGAACGTTCTGGGGTTGTAAATATAGCCTTAGAAGGTTTAATGTTATTTGGTGCATTTACTGGTATCGTTACAACGTTATTAATGGGTGATACGTGGGGAGCAATGACTCCTTGGATTGCACTATTATTTGCAGCTATTGGTAGTGGATTATTTGCACTTCTTCACGCAGTAGCGTCCATTACATTCCGCGCGGATCAAGTAGTAAGCGGGGTAGCGATTAACTTTTTGGCGCTCGGTTTAACAGTATTTGCGATTAAGAAAATCTTTGGTAAAGGACAGACTGATTTTATTCAATACCGAATTGAAAAAATCGATGTTCCAGGACTTTCGGATATTCCGGTAATCGGGAAAATCTTTTTCTCAAATGTACCGTTAACATCGTATATTGCCATTATTTTAGCATTTGTTGTTTGGTACATTATTTATAAAACACCGTTCGGTCTTCGTCTTCGTGCTGTTGGTGAACATCCAATGGCAGCAGATACGATGGGAATTAATGTATATAAAATGCGTTATATTGCAGTTTGTATATCTGGAATGTTTGCAGGAGTGGGTGGTGCGGTCTTCGCAATGTCGATTTCTGGTAACTTCTCAGGTGCTACAATTACTGGACAAGGTTTCTTGGCACTAGCAGCTATGATCTTTGGTAAATGGAATCCACTTGGTGCTCTTGGAGCAGCGCTGTTCTTCGGATTTGCTCAATCACTTGGGATAACAGGTGGTACAATTCCTATATTAAAAGAAATTCCAAGTGTATTCTTAACGATATTACCGTATGTATTTACAATATTAGCACTCGTTGGTTTTGTAGGCCGATCTGAAGCTCCGAAAGCATTAGGAACGCCTTATGAAAAAGGAAAACGATGAGTATTTAGAAAGTATAAAAAAAGCTCGCACATTAGTGCGGGCTTTTTTACATAGAATATATTTAATACGGAATTTTACTATGTTCCTTACATATTAAAGTTTTTAGAAAGACTCAAATGTAAGCATAATAAGGAAGAAAAGTTGATTTTTTATTTCTAAAAACTGTATATTGAAGAGGAATATTCCTACATACGTAAAGGAGGGCTATTAATGAAACTAATGGAACAGCAACTGCATGAATTAGGTGGCTTGCGAGTACATATTATTCCGACTGATAAATTTAAAACAAATACCTTTGTATTTCGTTTTAAAGCACCTTTAAATGAGGAGACGGTGACAGAGCGTGCCCTATTGCCGTACGTATTGCAAAGTGCGACAGAAAAACTGCCTTCTGTAATTCGTCTTCGTCAATATTTAGAAGAATTATATGGATCTTCTTTAGCGGTAGATGTAAGTAAAAAAGGGGAAGACCATATCATCTCTATTTATGTAGACATTGCAAATGAAACATATTTACGCGATGCACCACCGTTATTTGAAAAAGCGCTTTCTATGTTATCTGATATTGTTTTACATCCAGCAACAGAAGGGGACGGTTTTCTATCTTCTATTGTAGAAAGTGAGAAACGAGCACTCTTGCAACGAATTGAAGCTACTTATGATGATAAAATGCGTTATGCAAACGAGCGTTTAATTGCAGAAATGTGCAAAGTAGAACCATATCGCTTAAGTGCAAATGGAAAAAAAGAAAGTGTTGCTTCTATTACAAATGAAAGTTTGTATCAATATTATCAAAAAGTGTTAGCTGAAGATGAAATGGATTTATATATCATTGGTGACATTTCAGAAGATGCTGTGGAGCTTGTAAATAAGTATTTTTCGATTTCACCTCGCGCTATGAAAGAGAGAAATGTACTTCTTCATAAACGAAATAATGAAGAAAAAGAAATTGTTGAAAAACAAGAACTAAAGCAAAGTAAATTAAATATCGGCTATCGCACATTCATTACGTATAAAGATGAAGATTATTTTGCATTACAATTGTTTAACGGATTATTTGGAGGGTTTTCTCATTCGAAGTTATTCGTAAATGTCCGTGAAAAAAATAGTTTAGCGTACTATGCAGCATCGAGATTTGAAAGTCATAAAGGTTTGATCTTCGTTATGTCTGGAATTGAAGCGAAGAACTTTGAAAAAGCTGTTGAAATTATTAAAGAACAAATGAAAGCAATGCAAAACGGTGATTTTTCAGAGGAAGAGATTAAGCAAACGAAAAGTGTAATTCAAAATCAAATCTTAGAGGCAATTGATACGCCACGTGGCTTTGTTGAAATGCTTTATCACGGGGTGATTTCAGAGCGTACGCGTCCAGTTGAAGAATGGCTAACGGGCATAGAAAGCGTGACGAAAGAAGAGATTGTGAAAGTTGCTAATAATATTGAACTAGATACAATCTACTTTTTACATGGAACGGAGGGAGAATAAATGGAGAAAATTGTGTATGAGCAATTAAAAGAGACGCTATATTATGAAAAACTTCCGAATGGATTAGACGTATATATCTTACCAAAACAAGGCTTCAACAAAACATTTGCAACATTTACGACTAAGTACGGTTCTGTTGATAATACATTTGTACCGCTTGGAAAAGAAGACATGACTCGTGTACCAGATGGAATTGCTCATTTCCTTGAGCATAAATTGTTTGAAAAAGAGGACCATGACGCGTTTCAATTGTTTAGTAAACAAGGTGCTTCAGCGAACGCTTTTACATCTTTTACAAGAACCGCTTATCTCTTTTCCTGTACATCAAATGTAGAGAGAAATTTAAATACGTTGTTAGACTTTGTACAAGAACCGTATTTCTCTGAAAAAACGGTTGAAAAGGAAAAAGGTATTATCGGTCAAGAAATTCAAATGTACCAAGATAACCCAGACTGGCGTTTATACTTTGGGTTAATCGATAGTTTGTTTGTGAAACATCCAATTAAAATTGATATTGCAGGGACGATTGAGTCTATTAGTAAAATTACAAAAGACCTACTGTATGAATGTTATGAGACTTTTTACCATCCGAGCAACATGTTATTATTTGTTGTTGGAGCGATTGATCCTGAAAAAACAATGGATTTAGTTCGTGAAAATCAAGCGAAAAAAGATTACGAAAATCAACCAGAAATCGTTCGCTCTTTTGAAGAGGAACCAGAAGAAGTAAATGAAAAGAAAAAGATTATTTCAATGCCTGTTCAAACTCCAAAATGTTTAGTTGGTATTAAGGCAACGAATTTAAAAGAAAAAGGGCAAGCTCTGTTAAAACAAGAAATTGCACTTACATTACTTTTAGATTATTTATTTGGAAAAGGGTCAGTTCATTACGAATCTTTATATAATGAAGGTCTTATTGATGATTCGTTCTCGTATGACTATACAGAAGAAAATAACTTCGGTTTTGCAATGGTTGGTGGAGATACGAAGCACCCTGATGAATTGGCAGAGCGATTAAAAGGTATTTTACTACAAACGAATTATGATCAGTTAGATGAGACTGCACTGGAACGGGTGAAGAAAAAGAAAATTGGTGGATTTTTACGATCGTTGAATTCACCTGAATATATTGCAAATCAGTTTACACGATATGCGTTTAATGAATCTAGTTTATTTGATGCTCTTACAGTGTTAGAAGGATTAACTGTTCAAGACTTACAACAAGCAGCAAAAACATTATTGATTGAAGAGAAAATGAGTGTCTGCCAAGTGTTACCAAAAAAATGAAGTAATATGTGAATAAAAAACGCAGTATCTATATCCCTCATCTAACGTTTGGTTATTGCCAAATGGTAAGATGAGGGTATTATTTATTTATACATAAAAAGATAAGAGAGGGAATTTATGAAAAAGTATGCATTAGTAACTGGAGGAAGCGGAGGGATTGGCTCTGCTATTTCGAAGCAGTTAATCGAGGATGGTTATACAGTCTATATTCATTACAATAAAAGCGAAGAGAAGATAAGGGGGTTACAAAAGGAGTTTGATGCAGTGATTCCTGTGCAAGCAAATTTAGCTTCTATCGATGGAGCAGAGAAATTGTGGGGACAAATCGAACATCCTATTGATGTTATTGTATACGCAGCTGGAAAGAGTATATTTGGATTAGTAACAGATGTTACTAATGAAGAATTAGATTATATGGTGGAGCTTCAAGTGAAGAGTGTATATAGACTTTTATCGATGGCGCTTCCACCGATGATCGGGCGGAGAAGGGGTAATGTTGTTGTTATTTCATCCATTTGGGGGCAAATAGGAGCGTCTTGTGAGGTGCTGTACTCAATGGTGAAAGGTGCACAAAATTCATATGTGAAGGCTTTAGCGAAAGAAGTTTCTCTAAGTGGATTGCGCGTTAATGCGGTAGCGCCAGGTGCAATCGAAACAGAAATGTTAAATGTATTTTCAGAAGATGATAAAAATGAAATTGCTGAAGATATTCCATTAGGTAGAATAGGACTACCCGAAGAGGTAGCAAAAACAGTCTCCTTCCTCGTTTCGCCAGGAGCTTCTTATATTACGGGGCAAATTATCGGAGTGAATGGCGGTTGGCATTGCTAAAAAATTCTTACATAAAAAACAAGAAATTGTACAAATTAAGCATGATTCTATTACTAAAATAGTGAGGTGCTTAAACATGTCAGTGTTAGATAATTTTGATCAGTGGAAGAGCTTTTTAGGAGAACGTTTAGAACAAGCGGGGGGAAAAGGGCTTGATGGTGGTGCCGTATCAGATATGGCATTTCGTGTTGGTGATTATTTAGCAAATGAAGTAGAAGCGCGCAACGATCAAGAAAAATTATTGTCTGAGCTTTGGAAAGTTGCTGATGAACAAGAGCAACATACAATTGCAAATTTAATGGTGAAGTTTGTACAACATAAGTAAAAGTAGAGAGGAGAAGCTCCTCTCTACTTTTTTGTATAGTAATTAGGAGGAATAGATTATACATTTAGCTTCCCTATTAAGATGAAATCATATAATATAGTACGTAGGTGTAAAGTAAGCGTAGGGGAGTGATCTTGGATGATTGAATGGTATTTTGAATATGAAATACATAAAAACCGACCTGGCTTACTTGGTGACGTTTCTTCGTTAATCGGTATGCTTGGCATCAATATTGTCACAATTAATGGTGTAGATAATGCACGACGTGGACTTTTGCTTATGTGTGATAATCAAGAACAAATCTCTAGACTTGAATCAATTTTAAATACGATGGATAATATAACGGTAACGAAATATCGTCCGCCAAAGCTTAGAGATAAGCTAGCAGTTAGACATGGTAGGTACATACAACGAGATGCAGATGATAAGAAAACATTTCGATTTGTGCGTGATGAATTAGGATTGCTTGTAGACTTTATGGCGGAGATAATGAAAAAAGAAGGTCATAAATTAATTGGGATACGAGGAATGCCCCGTGTCGGAAAAACAGAATCTATTGTTGCCGCAAGTGTTTGTGCAAATAAGAGATGGTTATTCGTATCATCTACTCTCATTAAGCAAACTGTTCGTAGCCAATTGATTGAAGATGAGTATAGCGACGATAATATTTTCATACTAGATGGAATTGTGTCGACAAAGCGTGCAAATGAAAGACACTGGCAGCTCGTTCGTGAAATCATGAGATTGCCTGCAACGAAAGTTGTGGAACATCCGGATGTGTTTGTGAGTCAGTCAGAATACACATTGGATGATTTTGATTATATTATCGAATTGCGTAACGATTATGATGAAGAAATTCAATATAATTTAGTAGATGAAATTGAGCAAGGTACGCAAAACAATTTCTCTATGTTCGACTTTTAAAGAAATATTGAGGTGTTAGTAGTGACGGAATTAGGACAAAAGCTGACAGAAGCAAGAGAAGCGAAAGGCTTATCTATTGATCAGCTGCATGAGATTACAAAAATTCAAAAACGCCATTTAGTAGCGATTGAAGAAGGCAATTATGATGTGTTGCCAGGAGCTTTTTATGCGCGTGCATTCATTAAACAATATGCAGATGCTGTTGGATTAAATGGAGAGGAACTGCTTGTAGAATATCAGAGTACGATACCACAGTCTGAAAAACGTGAAGTTCCACAAGTATCAACTGGACAAAAAACACAAGAAACAATGCAAAAATCTTCATCATGGCCAATTGCGGATCATATGCCCAAAATTTTGATTGCGTTGTTAGTAATCGCATTTGGAGTGGTAGTCTGGTTTGTTATTCAAGCGTTAACTGGAAAAGATGATAGGCAAGTTCCAAATGCTCAAAGTGAGAAAATTGAGGTTCAAAAAGCAAAAAATTCTCCGCTAGATACAAAGAAAGATGAAGCGAAAGCGGAAGAACCAAAGAAAGAAGAACCAAAAAAAGAAGAGCCAAAGAAAGAGGAACAACCAGCACAACCAACTGGACAGCAAGAGATAAAAGTAGTTGGAACAACTGGTAAGGTATCTACTTTGGAAATTCATAATAATAAAACATTAGAACTGGAAATATCGGGTAAAGGTGCGAGTTATGTAGATGTTAAAGATGATGCTGGGAACGAAATTCTAAACACTACAGTACAAGGTGGCCAAATAGAAAAACGTGATTTATCAACAGTAAAAGAAGTGCGACTTAATATTGGAAATGCAACGAATGTTGAAGTTAAACTGAATGGTCAAGTGGTTGCTTTCCCATTGGATCCAGCAAAAGAACTTCACCAAAGATTGGTGATAAAAAACCAAGGGATAGGGCAAGCTGCGCAATAACAGTCATCGCTTCGATGACTTTTTTCAATGAACAAATGTTTTTGACATGATGGAGGAATAGCTGTGAATTTACCAAATAAAATTACAATATCTAGAATCTTCTTAATTCCAATTTTTATGGTAATTATGTTAGCGCCCTTTGAGTGGGGCTCATTTATAATTGGTGATGTAGAGTTACCAATTCAACATTTAGTAGGGGCACTTATCTTTATTATTGCTTCGGCTACAGATTGGATTGATGGACATTATGCAAGAAAGTATAATCTTGTAACGAATTTAGGGAAATTCCTTGACCCGTTAGCAGATAAATTACTTGTTTCGGCAGCGCTTATCACATTGGTAGAAATGCAATATGTACCTGCTTGGATCGTTATTGTAATTATAAGCCGTGAGTTTGCAGTAACAGGTTTACGCCTTGTACTTGCTGGGACAGGGGAAGTAGTTGCAGCAAATCAGCTAGGGAAAATTAAGACATGGACACAAATTATTGCGATTGCAGCATACTTATTACATGATGTACCGTTAAATTTACTTCATATTCCAGTTGCAGATATTTTCATATGGATTGCATTATTCTTTACCGTTATTTCAGGATGGGATTATTTCTGGAAAAATAAAGATGCTTTTGTAAACTCAAAATAGAAGTTTATGGGGGAATTGGGATGAATGCTGAAATTATTGCGGTTGGAACGGAATTATTACTTGGACAAATTGCAAATACAAATGCCCAGTTTTTATCTGAAAAGTTAGCTTCAATCGGAATTAACGTGTACTACCATACTGTTGTTGGGGATAATAACAAGCGATTACAGAAGGCAATTGAATTGGCTGAAGAACGAGCTGATATGCTCATTTTTACAGGTGGATTAGGACCGACAAAAGATGATTTAACGAAAGAAGCAATAGCGTCTAGTTTAGATGAAGAGCTTGTGTATGATGAAAAGGCATTAACATCGATAAGCGATTATTTTAAGCGTACAGGCCGTGAATTTACGGAGAATAATAAAAAGCAGGCGCTCGTTTTAAATGGATCGACTGTATTTGCGAATGATCACGGTATGGCGCCTGGTATGGGGTTAAATAAGAACGGAAAAGTTTATATTTTATTACCAGGACCACCAAAAGAAATGAAGCCGATGTATATAAGTTACGTAGAGCCTTTTTTATGTAAGTTTACAACGGGGGAAAATATTTATTCTCGTGTTCTTCGTTTTTTTGGTATTGGGGAATCTCAATTAGAGGTGAAAGTTCAAGATTTAATTGATGGACAAACGAACCCAACCATTGCACCACTTGCAAATGATGGAGAAGTGACATTACGTTTAACTGCCAAACATCATGATGCTGATGAGGCGGAGAAACTGATTCAGCATGTGGAAGATTTGATTTTAGAAAGAGTAGGAGAATTTTTCTACGGATATGACCAAGATTTCCTTCATTACAAGGCAATAAGGCTATTGAAGGAAAAAGGGTTAACTTTAGCGTGTGCAGAAAGTTTAACAGGTGGTCTTTTTGGAAATCAAGTAACAGAAAATGCTGGTGTTTCGTCTGTATTTAAAGGCGGTGTCATTTGTTATCAAAATGATGTGAAGCAACAAATTTTACATGTACCTGAAGAAGTGTTGCGTACTGATGGCGCGGTTAGTAAACAGTGTGCTCGCTATCTTGCTGAAAATGTAAAGGAACTGTTAAAAGCAGATATCGGAATTAGTTTCACTGGGGTGGCAGGACCGGATGCTTCAGAGCATAAAGAACCAGGAACAGTATTTATTGGATTGGTGATTAAAGATGAACCAGCTGTAGTCTTCTCGCTTAATTTAAGTGGAAGTCGTCAACAAATTAGAGAACGCTCTACAAAATATGGATTTTATCATTTATTTAAAAAGCTAGAAGAGATATAAATTTCTTCTAGTTTTTTTTGTTGGAAAACCTAGTTTTATTCGATATAAAATAAAAAATCGAATAAATGTTCGATTTTTGTTGGCAAATTGAATTGAAAATAGGTATAATAAGATTAGCAAGTTAGTTAAGGAGGAATTTTGAATGAGCGATCGTCAAGCGGCATTAGATATGGCGTTAAAACAAATAGAGAAGCAATTCGGTAAAGGCTCAATTATGAAATTAGGAGAACAAGCGGAGCGTAGAATTTCTACATTTTCAAGTGGTTCTTTAGCACTTGATGTGGCACTAGGGGTAGGCGGATACCCACGTGGCCGTGTTATTGAAATTTATGGACCTGAAAGTTCAGGTAAAACAACAGTTTCATTACACGCAATCGCGGAAGTACAGCGTCAAGGTGGACAAGCAGCGTTCATTGATGCCGAGCATGCAATGGATCCTGTATATGCACAAAAATTAGGTGTTAACATAGATGAATTACTATTATCACAGCCTGATACAGGGGAGCAAGGACTAGAAATCGCAGAAGCACTTGTACGAAGTGGAGCGGTTGATATTATCGTAATTGACTCTGTGGCAGCTCTTGTACCGAAAGCTGAGATCGAAGGGGACATGGGTGACTCTCACGTTGGTTTACAAGCACGTTTAATGTCACAAGCACTTCGTAAACTTTCAGGTGCAATCAACAAATCAAAAACAATCGCAATCTTTATCAACCAAATTCGTGAAAAAGTTGGGGTTATGTTCGGAAATCAACTACAAGTTGCTTAATCAGAGTGTAGTACTTGAATCTTTATTTGTTTTCTTCATTTAAGTCTTTATAAGGGATTTCTTATAAGGAGAGATTAAAATGGCAGTGACAATTGGAAATAGAACTTATCGAAACATAGAACAATGGCAAGTGGATTTTATTGCGACACATGCGGATAGAAAATTAAAAGATATAGGTAAAGAAATTAATCTTGATGAAAGGCGAGTAGGTGAAATATTAAAGTTACTCGGAATTAAAAGAACCAGACATTGGAAGATTTACTTACCTAAAACCGCAGAAGTTGAACAAGAGTTGAAAAATCCATATTTATCACATGTTGAAATTGCCGTTAAGTATGGCGTATCCGATACATGTGTTGCTAAAAGGAGAAAAGAGCTTAATGTAAAGGTCAGAAAGAAAAATTATGATACTTTACTGGAACAACAGGTTGAACAGATATTGTTAAGCTTAGATTTGGTGTTCATTAAGCAAAAAAGAATCGATAAGTGGTCTATTGATTTCTACTTAGGTAGAAAATATTGTTTAGATGTCCATGGGAAATGGGCACACTCACTCAAAAAAATAAAAGAACGAGATAAAAGAAAACTTTTATTTATGGAAGAGAGCTGCTATAAATATCTTGTTATACATGAAGAAGAACTAGCAAATAAAGAAAAAGTCGCGCAAAAGATTAAGGAGTTTACCATGGGTTTCCCTTGCTAGTGATAGCATGTTAAAAAACCTTGTGAACCTTATTGCCTAAGGGTGTAACTATTTATATAGTTGCTAACGGTGAAGCCCACCATTAATTAGGGTAATACCGTGCCAAGCTCCATAGTGATATGGGGAAGGTGTAGAGACTACCGAAAAGGACTTTTAGTTAACTGAGTAGGGTACGGCAGATGATAGGCTACTGCTGGAAGTGCAAGGCTCTCTGCAAAGAGATGAAGAGATAGTCCGGACTATAGAGATGGAAAATCTATAGATAGTGCCAGAAACAACTCCAGGTGGTCGTGCGTTGAAATTCTATTCAACTGTCCGTCTTGAAGTACGTCGTGCTGAGCAGTTAAAGCAAGGTAACGATATTGTTGGTAATAAAACGAAAATAAAAGTAGTTAAAAATAAAGTAGCACCGCCATTCCGTGTTGCTGAAGTTGATATTATGTACGGAGAAGGTATTTCAAGAGAAGGTGAAATCTTAGATATGGCTTCTGAACTTGATATCGTTCAAAAGAGCGGTGCTTGGTACTCTTATAATGAAGAACGCTTAGGACAAGGTCGTGAAAATTCGAAGCAATTCTTAAAAGAGAATACGGATTTAAGAGAAGAAATTGCCTTCTTTGTTCGTGAACATCACGGAATTGGTGAAAACTCTGGTGTTGAAGACACGGAAGATTCAACTCGTCAAGATTAAAAAATAAAAGACACGGTCCCGTGTCTTTTATTTTTTAATCCACTATGAAAGCGTTGTATATAGCTGGAGATAAAATATTTATTCTATCCAAAAGGCTATGTATAAAGGGGAATATTCATATATTTTAAGTGAATGAATTGGGATTTTCTAAGGTTTTCCAGGATAATATGCCGTCTGTTTTTTTAATCCATATAAGATTCAGGGCTGAAGGTAAAGAAAGTAAAAGTAGACAACGCTTGACAATGAAAATTGCGATAGATACAATGAGAATGTATATTTTTTCTTATATACGATATACTCTTCTCAAGAAGAGAAGTAATATTCGGAGTAAGACTTAAATCTTGCCGAAATAATAATATGACATTTTAATTGTGAAATGAAGAAAGTCCCTTAAAAAAGCGGGACGACGGTCTTTGCTGTACGTTGTAATTCAATGTACATGCCGACAGTCTTTTTTCATTCATAGCAAGGGGAGGTGAAATCATGAGTAGTAGTACAGTTTGGATACTCATCTCCATTTTGCTTGCAACAGTCGGTGCAGTTGTTGGCTTTTTTGTTCGAAAGTCTATTGCTGAAGCGAAGATTAATGGTGCAGCTAATGAAGCAAAACGTATTCTAGACGAAGCGAATCGTGATGCTGAAGCACTTAAGAAAGAAGCGCTTTTAGAAGCAAAGGATGAAATTCATACACTTCGTACAGAAGCTGAATTAGAAATTCGTGACCGTAGAAGCGAATTACAAAAACAAGAAAATCGTTTAATGCAAAAAGAAGAGAACCTTGATCGTAAAGACGAAACGCTCGATAACCGCGAGCGACAGTTAGAAAAGAAAGAGGAATCTCTTGTAGCGAAACAACAACAGATTGAAGAGTTGGAAAGCAAAGTGGGAGAGTTAGTTCAAAAGCAACAAACAGAATTAGAGCGCATTTCCAATCTGACCCGCGAACAAGCGAAAGCAATTATTCTTGGTAAAGTGGAAAGTGAAGTTTCTCATGAAATTGCCGTTATGGTAAAAGAAAGTGAAGTTCGCGCGAAAGAAGAAGCGGATAAGAAGGCAAAAGAGATTTTATCTCTTGCAATGCAAAGATGTGCAGCTGATCATGTTGCTGAAACAACCGTTTCGGTTGTAAATCTTCCAAATGACGAAATGAAGGGACGTATTATCGGACGTGAAGGTCGTAACATTCGTACGTTAGAAACGTTAACAGGTATTGACCTTATTATCGATGATACACCAGAAGCGGTAATTCTATCTGGATTTGACCCGATTCGTCGTGAAACAGCTCGTATCGCTCTTGATAAACTAGTACAGGACGGACGTATTCACCCAGCGCGTATTGAAGAGATGGTCGAAAAATCAAGACGTGAAGTGGACGAGTATATTCGTGAAGTCGGAGAGCAAACAACGTTTGAAGTGGGTGTTCATGGCTTACATCCAGATTTAATTAAAATTTTAGGTCGTTTAAAATACCGTACAAGTTACGGGCAAAACGTCTTAAAACACTCTATGGAAGTTGCATACTTAACTGGACTTATGGCAGCGGAGCTTGGTGAGGATGAAAAACTAGCAAGACGTGCTGGTCTATTACATGATATCGGAAAAGCAATCGATCATGAAGTAGAAGGTAGCCACGTTGAAATTGGTGTTGAACTCGCAACGAAATATAAAGAGCATCCTGTTGTAATAAACAGTATCGCATCTCACCATGGTGACACAGAGCCAACTTCTATCATTGCAGTTCTAGTTGCTGCAGCAGATGCATTATCAGCTGCAAGACCGGGAGCTCGTAGTGAAACGCTTGAGAATTACATTCGTCGTCTTGAAAAGTTAGAAGAAATTTCAGAGTCTTATGAAGGCGTAGAAAAATCTTTCGCAATTCAAGCAGGACGTGAAGTTCGTATTCTGGTAAAACCAGATACAATTGATGATTTAGAAGCTCATCGTTTAGCTCGTGATATTCGAAAACGTATTGAAAATGAACTGGATTATCCAGGACATATTAAAGTAACTGTTATTCGTGAAACACGTGCAGTGGAATACGCAAAATAAAGTGGTGAAACACCACTTTATTTTTTTGTGTTGGAATTGGGTAAAATAAAGAAAATTATTTATCCCGCGTTAACGGGCAGTAAAACTCCCACCTCAAAATTCGGCTTGAGAAAAGAAATTAGGTGGGGGATAAACTGCCCGTAAACGCCCGATTGGTGAAGGCTAATAATCAATGGGGGATGAACAAAACCCCCACTGATTATAGTTTCACTTTATGAGCAGTATGCAAGTGAAAGAAACTTATAATAGATAAATTGTAACTGTTGTAAGGAAATAGCTTTAAGTTATAGTATGGTAATAAAAAATGTAGTACATAGAAAGGGTAAGACATATGAGAATATTATTTGTTGGGGATGTAGTAGGATCTCCTGGTAGAGACATGATTCAACAGTACGTACCGGCATTAAAGAAGAAATATACACCGACAGTAACAATTATTAATGGAGAAAATGCTGCGGGTGGACGTGGAATTACGGAAAAAATATATCGAAACTTTTTAGAGTGCGGGGCACAAGCGGTTACGCTTGGAAACCACGCTTGGGATAACCGTGAGGTATTTGAATTTATCGATGATGCAAAATATCTTGCAAGACCAGCTAACTTCCCAGAAGGAACGCCGGGAAAAGGGCTTATCTTTGTAAATTGTAATGGAACAGAAGTTGCAGTTATTAACTTACAAGGACGTACTTTCCTTCCTCCAATTGATTGTCCATTCCGTAAAGTGGATGAATTAATCAGCATTGCAAAAAAACGTACAAACATTATCTTTGTTGATTTTCATGCTGAAACAACAAGTGAGAAGCAGGCGTTAGGTTGGTATGTAGACGGTCGTGCTACAGCGGTAGTAGGTACACATACACACGTTCCTACAGCTGATAATCGTATTTTACCAAGCGGAACAGCTTATATTACAGATGTTGGTATGACAGGCCCATATGATGGGATTTTAGGTATGGATCGCGAAGCGGTATTGAAGAAGTTTTTAACGAACTTACCAGTGCGTTTTGAAGTGACGAATGGTAGAACACAATTAAGTGCAGTGTTAATTGATGTGGATCCTAATACAGGGAAAGCGAAGAAAATTGAGCGCATTTTAATTAATGATGACCAACCATTTTTTGACTGATTTTTAACGAAGAGTTAGAGAATTCTTTATATTTTAATTTTTTAGAAAAATTACAGAAATTTAGCAGGAATACGTGCCATTCCTCGTGAATATAAGTTAAAGTGAAATAATTGCTATTACTTTTTATAGAAACGAGGAGGAAACGCGGAATGGAAATATTAAAAGTTAAAGCAACGTCGGTCCCTAATTCTGTAGCTGGTGCACTTGCAGGTGTTATTCGTGAACGCGGAACAGCAGAAATTCAAGCTATTGGTGCAGGTGCATTGAACCAAGCGGTAAAGGCAGTAGCAATTGCAAGAGGATTTGTAGCGCCTAGCGGTTTGGACTTGATTTGTATCCCAGCGTTTACAGATATTATGATTGATGGTGAAGAGCGTACAGCGATAAAATTAATTGTAGAACCTCGTTAAGTTGAAACAACCTGTTTGCATGTATGCAAACAGGTTGTTTTTGTAATGGAGGAATGAAAATGAAAATTTTTGATGCACATTGCGATGTACTCTTTCAGTTATGGAGTGCAAAGGGAAAAAAAGACTTTCAAAACGATTCACAATTACATATTACATTTGAACAATTAATGAAAAGAAAAGGAAGTATACAATGCTTTGCTATATATATACCAGAAACAGTAGCGTATGAAAAGCGTTTTGAAGTTGCGCTGCAAATGATAGATATTTTTCATAATGAAATTCTATCGCTACCAGGAATGAAGTTTATTCAGACAAAAAACGATATTAACATGCTAAAACAGGACGAGATTGGAGCATTATTAACATTAGAAGGATGCGAAGCAATTGGAAAAGAAGCGATGAAATTACGTTTGTTTTATCGCTTAGGTGTACGTTCCTTTGGATTGACATGGAACTATGCCAATCTGTTAGCTGATGGAGCGCTAGAGGCACGTGGAGCAGGTTTAACTACATTTGGTAGACAAGTTGTACAAGAACTTAATACGTTACATTTATGGACCGATGTGTCTCACTTAAATGAAAGAAGCTTTTGGGATGTTATTGAAATTGCTAAAAACCCAATTGCATCTCATTCAAACTGTTATCAACTTTGTGGGCATCCACGCAATTTAACCGATGAGCAAATAAGAGCTCTTATAAAGAAAAATAGCATTATTGGTATTACTTTCGTACCGCAGTTTTTAACGAATGAAAGACAAGCGAATATAGCAGATATATTAAGGCATGTGGAATATATTTGTTCATTAGGTGGAGAAAAAAATATAGGGTTTGGTTCTGATTTTGATGGGATTTTAGAAACTGTTGTAGGTGTAGAAGCATATAGGGATTATGAAAATATAATGAATCAACTGTGTAAAAAGTATAATGAATCAACTGTAGAGCGATTTTTGTATAAAAATTTTGTTGACTGTATAACGTTCTAAAAAATATGTTTTAAAAATTCAGAAAAATTAAAATGAATTTACTTGAATTTATTGATTTTTTTAAGACCTAATACTAGAATGGTAAACGAAATAGCATTATACTAAAGATTAAGGGAAATCAGAAGAGGCATAATTTGCGTCCATTGTAGTTTATTTGCATAAAAAATGCTAAACTATTACTGTAAAAAAATACACTACAATGAATGCAGCCAAAAGGGGTGTAGGAGATGATTAGTCAACTTTCATGGAAAGTTGGAGGCCAACAAGGTGAAGGAATTGAAAGTACAGGAGAAATCTTCTGTATTGCATTAAACCGATTAGGATATTACCTATACGGTTACCGCCACTTCTCATCACGTATTAAAGGCGGCCATACAAATAATAAAATTCGCGTAAGTACAACAGAAGTACGTGCGATCTCAGATGATTTAGATATTTTAATTGCTTTTGATCAAGAAACAATTGATTTTAACTTCCACGAACTACGTCCGGGCGGAATTGTAGTTGCAGATGCGAAATTTAATCCGACAATACCTGATAATACAGATGTAAATCTATATGTGATACCATTTACGGATATCGCTTCAGAATTAGGCACATCTTTAATGAAAAACATGGTTGCTGTTGGGGCATCTAGTGCGGTATTAGGATTAGACGAAACAGCTTATTTAGAGGTTGTTGAAGAAATCTTTGGTCGTAAAGGAGAGCAAGTCGTTCAAAAGAATATGGAAGCAATTAAACGCGGCTCTCAATACATGAAAGAATTGCTTGGTGAGAAAGTAAACATGATGCAGCTTGAAAAAGCTGATGGTCAGAAACGCATGTTTATGATTGGAAACGACGCAATCGCATTTGGTGCGGTAGCTGGTGGTGCTCGCTTTATGTCTGCATATCCAATCACACCTGCATCTGAAATTATGGAATATTTAATTAAAAAGTTACCGAAAGTCGGCGGAACAGTAATCCAAACTGAGGATGAAATCGCAGCTTGTACAATGGCGATCGGTGCAAACTACGCTGGTGTTCGTACATTAACAGCATCTGCTGGTCCTGGTCTTTCTTTAATGATGGAAGCAATTGGTTTAGCAGGTATTACTGAAACACCGCTAGTTATCATTGATACACAACGCGGTGGCCCAAGTACGGGCTTACCAACAAAACAAGAGCAGTCTGACTTAATGGCTATGATTTACGGAACGCATGGTGAAATTCCAAAAATCGTAATGGCGCCAAGTACAGTTGAAGAAGCTTTCTATGATATTGTAGAAGCGTTTAACTTAGCAGAAGAATATCAAGTGCCTGTTATTTTCTTAACAGATTTACAGCTTTCTTTAGGAAAGCAAACAGTAGAACCACTTAAGTTAGATAAAGTGGAAATTCGTCGTGGTAAGCTTGATTTAGAAGTAGAATTACCAGAACGTGAAAATAAAGCATACTTCAAGCGTTATGAAGTAACAGAAGATGGGATTTCACCACGTGTTTTACCTGGTATGAAAAATGGTATTCACCATGTTACAGGTGTAGAACATGATGAAACGGGTAAACCATCTGAATCAGCGTTAAATCGTAAAGATCAAATGGACAAACGTTTCCGTAAAATGGCGAATTTACAGTTTAATACCCCTATTTACAAAAATGCTAAGCATGATGACGCAGACGTATTGTTAGTAGGCTTTAACTCAACTCGTGGTGCGATCGAAGAGGCAATGCAGCGTTTAGAACAAGAAGGAATGAAAGTAAACCATGCCCATGTACGTTTAATTCATCCGTTCCCAACAGCTGAAATCGATCCACTTGTGAAAAAAGCGAAGCGTGTTGTAGTAGTGGAAAACAATGCAACTGGTCAGCTTGCTAACATTATGAAAATGAATCTTGGCAATGGTGAGAAAATTTCTAGTCTTTTAAAATACGATGGAAATCCATTCTTGCCGAAAGAGATTTACAACGAATGTAAAAAAGGGGTTGTATTAAATGGCAACATTTAAGGACTTTCGTAACAGTGTAAAACCAAACTGGTGCCCAGGTTGCGGAGACTTCTCGGTGCAGGCTGCGATTCAGCGTGCGGCAGCTAACGTTGGTTTAAATCCAGATGAGCTAGCTGTTATTTCTGGTATCGGCTGTTCCGGTCGTATTTCAGGGTATATTAATTCATATGGTTTGCATAGTATTCACGGACGTGCTCTTCCGATTGCACAAGGTGTGAAAATGGCAAATCGTGATTTAACAGTTATTGCATCCGGTGGTGACGGTGATGGTTTTGCGATTGGTATGGGACATACAATCCATTCTATTCGTCGTAACATTGATATTACGTACATCGTAATGGATAACCAAATTTACGGATTAACAAAAGGTCAAACTTCACCACGTAGTGAAGCTGGATTTAAAACGAAAAGTACACCACAAGGTTCAATTGAACCATCACTAAATGTTATGGAAATGGCTTTAACAGCTGGTGCGACATTTGTGGCGCAAAGCTTTTCAAGTGATTTAAAAGAATTAACGCAAATTATTGAAGCTGGTATTAATCATAAAGGCTTTTCATTAATTAATGTATTTAGTCCATGTGTTACTTACAATAAAGTAAATACGTATGATTGGTTTAAAGAGAATTTAACGAAACTAAGTACAGTAGAAGGATATGATCCATCTAACCGCATGATGGCTATGCAAACATTAATGGAAAAGAACGGGTTAGTAACAGGTTTAATTTATCAAAATACAAAGCAGCCCTCTTACCAAGAGCTTGTAAAAGACTATAGTGAAAAACCTTTAGTGCAAGCTGATTTGAATATGGATCAGAAAATGTTTGATGAGCTTGTTGCTGAATTTATGTAATGATCGGAGAGAAGGTTGCCACTTGGTAACCTTCTTTTTGAATGAATAAAAATAATTAATAGATTTGTTTACTTAGAAAATTCAGAATGATAAAATAATATATAAATCGTTGTATAAAAATAGCATGTTCATTAACTGTGAAATGAAATATAGGATAAGAAGCCTTCTTCGTTAAAGTTGGCTAAAGGCTCTATACTATGATAATGTGTATAGGGATAAAGCAATATGCTTTTGGGTAGGACAAGATGAAATAATAAAAAGGGAATGTCTATTTGTGTGGGGAAGACTTCATTCTTACGGATGATTAGATCGATTACTCAAGTTTCAAAGGGCAAGTTATCTCTCATGCTATCTAACATCATTGAGATGGGTCTAAGCGCATTAAAATGGACTACAGAGTGTGTGTATAGTTAAGGGTGAAAGGAGATTACCGATGAACGAGCAACAACGATTAGCAAGTCGACAAGCAAATTCCTCTACGAAAAAAGAAGAGAAAGATTATAGTAAATACTTTGAAAGTGTATACCAACCACCTTCCTTGAAATTGGCGAAAAAGCGTGGGAAAGAAGAAGTTAAAATTGAAAGAGATTTTGGCCTACCTGAAGAGTTTCGCAATTTTGGCGCAGGAAGAAAGTTTTACATTCGTACATATGGCTGTCAAATGAATGAGCATGATACAGAAGTAATGGCTGGGATTTTTACAACGCTTGGATATGAGCCAACCTTTTCAACTGAAGAGGCAGATGTAATCTTATTAAATACTTGTGCAATTCGTGAAAATGCTGAAAATAAAGTGTTCGGTGAACTTGGTCATTTAAAATCATTAAAGCGAAGAAATCCGGATCTTATAATTGGTGTATGTGGTTGTATGTCTCAAGAGGAATCTGTTGTAAATAAAATTATGCAAAAAAATCAGCATGTAGATATGGTGTTTGGTACACACAATATTCATAGATTACCGTATATCCTAAAGGACGCAATGTTCTCAAAAGAGACGGTAGTTGAAGTTTGGTCAAAAGAAGGGGATGTAATTGAAAACCTTCCGAAAGTACGTCGTGGTGATATTAAAGCTTGGGTAAATATTATGTATGGCTGTGATAAGTTTTGTACATATTGTATTGTACCGTATACACGCGGAAAAGAGCGCAGCAGACGTCCAGAAGATATTATTAAAGAAATTCGCCATTTAGCTGCGAACGGTTATAAAGAAATTACGTTACTTGGACAAAACGTAAACGCATACGGTAAAGACTTTGAAGATATACAATATGGTCTTGGCGATTTAATGGATGAACTTCGTAAAATCGATATCGCGCGTATTCGTTTTACAACAAGCCATCCACGTGATTTTGACAATCATTTAATTGATGTTCTTGGAAAAGGTGGTAACCTAGTAGAACATATCCACTTACCGGTTCAATCTGGTAGTACAGATATGCTTAAAATTATGGCGCGTAAATATTCGCGAGAACACTATTTAGAGCTTGTACGAAAAATTAAAGAAACAATTCCGAATGCAGTGCTAACGACTGATATTATCGTTGGTTTCCCAAATGAAACGGATGAGCAGTTTGAAGAGACGATGTCGTTATATCGTGAAGTAGGATTTGATACGGCATTTACATTTATTTATTCTCCGCGTGAAGGTACACCAGCTGCAAAAATGCAGGATAATGTTCCGATGGAAGTGAAGAAAGAGCGATTACAACGCTTAAATACACTAGTGAATGAATATGCAGTTAATAAGAATAAGCGTTATATAGGTCAAATTGTAGAAGTATTAGTTGAGGGAGAAAGTAAGAATAATCCTGAAGTACTTGCGGGATATACACGTACGAATAAACTTGTAAACTTTGTTGCTTCAAAATCTTTAATTGGTCAGCTTGTGAAAGTAAAAATAACGGAAGCAAAAACTTGGTCTCTTAACGGGGAATTGGTTAAGGAGCCGATTGAGGTGAAATAATAGATGAAAGTATATACGAAAGATGAAATTGTTGAGCAAGCGAAAGAATTAGCGAAAATGATCTCTGAAACAGAAGAAGTCGATTTCTTTAAGCGAGCAGAAGCACAAATTCATAAAAATGAAAATGTAAAGCGAGCAATTGATGAAATAAAAGCTTTGCAAAAACAAGCAGTAAACTTGCAACATTATGGGAAATGGGAAGCTTTGAAAAAAGTAGAAGCTGAAATTGATGCACTTCAAGATAAGTTAGATAATATCCCAGTTGTACAGGAGTTTAAATCTTCACAAACGTATGTAAATGACTTACTACAGCTAGTTGCTAGTACCATTTCTAACAATGTAACAGATGAAATATTAGTTTCAACTGGCGGCGATGTGTTGAAGGGTGAAACTGGTGCAGCAGTAGAAAGTAAAAAAGGAAATTGTGGTTGTTAAAGAGATGTCTTATTGACATCTCTTTTTTTTAGTGGGTTATATCGGAAATTCTTCTCAAAAAAAAGAATGACACATTCCGCTATTGTCACGCATATGATTAAGTGAATAGTGATTGAGGAGGGTTACGAATGTCCGAATTTAGAGAGATTATTACAAAAGCAGTGGTTGGAAAAGGACGTAAGTATACAAAGTCAACGCATACATGTGAATCGAATAATGAGCCAACAAGTATTTTAGGGTGCTGGGTAATTAACCATTCGTACGAAGCGAGAAAGAATGGAAAACATGTGGAAATTGAAGGTTTCTATGATGTAAACACTTGGTATTCATTTGATGGAAACACAAAGACTGAAGTTGTAACAGAACGTGTTAACTACAATGATGAAGTAAGTATTGGGTATCGTGATAAAAACTTCTCTGGTGACGATTTAGAAATTATCGCTCGTGTAATTCAGCCGCCAAATTGTTTAGAAGCTCTTGTATCGCCAAATGGTAATAAAATTGTTGTGACGGTAGAACGTGAATTTGTAACAGAAGTAGTTGGGGAAACGAAAATTTGTGTAAGTGTAAATCCTGAAGGTTGCGTAGAATCAGACGAGGATTTCCAAGTCGATGATGATGAGTTTGAAGAATTAGATCCGAACTTTATCGTCGATGCAGAAGAAGAGTAAGAGAAAGCTAGGGAGAAGTTCTTCCTAGCTTTTTACAGTACATAAGTGGTTCTGCATGAACATGATTCCTTATGAAATGTGCTATAATGAGGAAAGACTCCTGGAATAGGAGATATGGATGTCCGTGAAGTGTGACATATATGAATATAGATTATTATGTAAGAATTATGGAGGAAAGACATGACGCAATATACGCCTATGATACAGCAATACTTAAAGGTTAAGGCAGACTATCAAGATGCCTTTTTATTTTTCCGATTAGGTGATTTTTATGAAATGTTCTTTGAAGATGCGGTTAAAGCAGCTCATGAACTTGAAATTACATTAACGAGCCGAGATGGTGGTAGTAGTGAACGTATACCGATGTGTGGTGTACCGCATCATGCAGCTAAAAATTATATTGAACAACTTGTTGAAAAAGGATATAAAGTAGCTGTTTGTGAGCAAGTGGAAGACCCAAAAACAGCTAAAGGTGTAGTACGTCGTGAAGTAGTACAACTAATTACGCCAGGAACGATGATGGAAGGGCGTACAATAGACGAGAAGGAGAATAACTTCTTAGCAGCATTAACACATTTCGAAGATGGATCTTATGCGCTAGCTTGTAATGACTTAACGACTGGACAAAATACAGTGACGTTATTAACTGGTTCAGTAGAAGATATTTTATTAGAAGTGTATGCGACTGGTTCAAAAGAAATTGTTGTAGATTCTACATTTTCAAAAGATGAATTAAATAAGTTAACTGAAACATTAAAAATGACGATTTCGTATGAAGATACAACAACTATTCCAGAAGGATTAGAGCATCTTGTGAAAAGTGTCTCCCAAGCAAAATTAATTAAAGCAATTGGACGCTTATTTAACTATGTGATAAGAACACAAAAACGTTCGTTAGATCACTTGCAACCAGTAGAAATTTATTACACGAATCAATTTATGAAAATTGATGTGCATTCAAAACGTAATTTAGAGTTAACAGAGACTCTTCGCACGAAGGAAAAGACAGGCTCATTATTATGGCTATTAGACAAAACAAAAACGGCTATGGGTGGGCGTATGTTAAAACAGTGGATGGAACGTCCACTTATCCAGAAAGAAAAAGTTGAAGAGCGTTTAGAAATGGTTGAAATGTTTGTAAATGATTACTTCTTACGTGAAGATTTAAAAGAAAAGTTAAAAGAAGTATATGATTTAGAGCGTTTAGCAGGGAAAGTTGCATTTGGTAATGTAAATGCACGGGACTTATTACAATTAAGACGTTCTTTACTTCAAGTACCAGCTATTTTAGAAGCGATTAGTCTTTTGGATAATGCTTATGCAGCAAGGTTAATTCAAGGTGCGGATCCATGTGAGAGCTTAACTGAATTACTAGGAAGAAGTATTCAAGAAAACCCACCGCTTTCTATTAAAGATGGAGATATTATTAAAGACGGTTATAATGACAAGCTTGATCAATATCGTTACGTTAGTAAAAACGGAAAAACGTGGATTGCTGAGCTTGAAAAACGAGAGCGTGATATTACAGGGGTTAAATCATTAAAAATTGGGTACAACCGTATTTTCGGCTACTATATTGAAGTGACGAAGGCTAATCTTGCAGCACTTCCAGAAGGGCGCTATGAGCGTAAACAAACACTTGCAAATGCAGAGCGTTTCATAACAGATGAGCTAAAAGAAAAAGAAACATTAATCTTAGAAGCAGAAGAAAAAATTGTACAATTAGAATACGATTTATTTACAACACTTCGCGAAGAAGTAAAAGTATTCATTCCGAAATTACAGCATTTAGCGAAAGTAATTAGTGAACTAGACGTACTGCAAAGCTTTGCGACAGTTAGTGAAGAAGAGCAGTTTGTAAAACCTGTTTTAACAACTAAGCGCGAAATCTTTATTAAAGATGGTCGTCATCCTGTCGTTGAAAAAGTATTGAACGGGAAATTGTATGTACCGAATGATTGTATTATGCCGGAGAAGATGGATGTCTTTTTAATTACAGGACCGAACATGTCTGGTAAAAGTACGTATATGAGACAATTAGCACTTGTTACTGTTATGTCACAAATTGGTTGTTTTGTACCAGCGACAGAAGCAGTATTACCTGTCTTCGATCAAATCTTTACGAGAATTGGTGCAGCGGATGATTTAATCTCAGGTCAAAGTACATTTATGGTTGAAATGTTAGAAGCGAAAAATGCAATTGCAAATGCATCAGAGAGAAGTTTAATTTTATTCGATGAAATTGGACGCGGTACATCTACGTATGATGGTATGGCACTTGCGCAAGCAATCATTGAACATATTCATGACCAAATTGGTGCGAAAACATTATTCTCTACACATTATCATGAATTAACAGTGTTAGAAGAAAGTTTAGACCAACTAAAGAATGTACATGTTTCAGCAATTGAAGAGAATGGAAAAGTAGTTTTCCTTCATAAAATTCAAGATGGAGCGGCTGATAAAAGTTACGGAATTCACGTTGCTCAACTTGCCGAGCTTCCAGAGAGCTTAATCGCTCGCGCGAAAGAAGTGTTAGCACAACTAGAAGGACAGGAAGAAATTGTTATTCCGAAACGAGTAGAAGTGAAAGTGCCAGAAGTCGCTCCAGAACCAGTTGTTGTAAAAGAAGAACCAGCAGAAATACAAGAGACGAAAGTAGAGACTGAGGAAGAATCGCAATTATCATTCTTTGGTGGAGAACAGTCTTCGAAAAAACAAGACAAGTCAGTTCTAGATGCAAAAGAAACGGCAGTACTTGCACAAATTAAAAAGATTGATTTACTCGATATGACGCCTTTAGAAGCGATGAATGAACTGTATCGTTTACAGAAAAAGTTAAAGAAAGGATGAGTAAGTAGATGGGGAAAATTCGCAAACTCGATGATCAACTCTCTAACTTAATTGCGGCAGGGGAAGTAGTAGAACGCCCTGCCTCAGTTGTAAAAGAACTCGTGGAAAATTCCATCGATGCGAATAGTACATCTATTGAAATCCACTTAGAAGAAGCTGGATTATCGAAGATTCGCATCATCGATAATGGAGATGGTATTGCTGAAGAAGATTGTATCGTTGCATTTGAACGACACGCAACGAGTAAAATTAAAGATGAAAATGATTTATTTCGTATAAGAACGCTCGGTTTCCGCGGAGAGGCCCTGCCGAGTATTGCCTCAGTGAGTGAATTAGAATTAATTACGAGCACAGGTGATGCGCCTGGTACACACCTTAGTATTAAAGGTGGAGACATTATAAAACAAGAGAAAACGGCAAGCCGAAAAGGAACAGATATTACTGTACAAAACTTATTTTTTAATACACCAGCGCGCCTTAAATATATGAAAACGATTCATACAGAGCTTGGGAACATTACAGATATCGTGTATCGTATTGCAATGTCACATCCTGAAGTATCGTTAAAACTGTTTCATAATGAAAAGAAATTGCTTCATACATCAGGAAACGGTGATGTAAGACAAGTACTTGCATCGATTTACAGCATTCAAGTTGCGAAGAAGCTGATTCCGATTGAAGCTGAGTCTCTAGACTTTACAATTAAAGGCTATGTAACATTACCAGAAGTAACGAGAGCGTCTCGTAACTATATGTCAACGATTGTAAATGGCCGTTACGTTCGAAATTTTGTATTGATGAAAGCAATTCAGCAAGGATATCATACGTTATTGCCAATCGGAAGATACCCAATCGGCTTCTTATCAATTGAAATGGATCCAATGCTTGTTGATGTCAACGTACATCCAGCAAAATTAGAAGTTCGCTTTAGTAAAGAACAAGAATTGCTAAAGCTTATCGAAGAAACATTGCAAGCTGCATTCAAAAAAATACAACTCATTCCAGATGCTGGTGTAACAACGAAGAAAAAAGAAAAAGATGAAAGTGTGCAGGAACAGTTCAAGTTTGAGCATACAAAACCGAAAGAATCATCTATGCCTAACATCGTTTTACCAACAGGAATGGATGAGAAACAAGAAGAAACAACGACGACGACTATAAAACAACCAGCACAACTGTGGCAACCGCCGAAGCAAGAATGGCAACCACCACAGTCACTAGTAAGAGAAGAGCAAAGCTGGCAGCCATCCTCTAAGCCGGTAATAGAAAAAACGGTTCGAGAGGAAAAGGAATGGACTAGCAACGATGACGATTTTGAATTAGAGGAATTGGAAGAAGAAGTTCACGAAATAAAAGAGATTGAAATGAACGGTAACGATTTACCACCACTTTATCCAATTGGACAAATGCACGGAACATATATTTTCGCTCAAAATGATAACGGGCTATATATGATTGATCAGCATGCTGCGCAGGAGCGCATCAATTATGAATATTTCCGTGATAAAGTGGGACGAGTTACGCAAGAAGTACAAGAATTACTTGTACCGTACCGCATTGATTTATCTCTTACCGAATTTTTACGTGTCGAAGAGCAACTAGAAGAACTGAAAAAAGTTGGACTGTTCTTAGAACAATTCGGTCATCAATCTTTTATCGTCCGCTCACATCCAACGTGGTTCCCAAAAGGTCAAGAAACAGAAATTATCGACGAAATGATGGAACAAGTCGTCAAACTAAAAAAAGTTGATATTAAAAAATTACGTGAAGAAGCAGCCATCATGATGAGCTGTAAAGCGTCCATTAAAGCAAATCAATATTTAACGAACGATCAAATATTTGCTTTACTGGAAGAACTACGTACAACAACAAACCCATACACATGCCCGCACGGAAGACCGATTCTTGTGCATCATTCTACTTATGAGTTGGAGAAGATGTTTAAGAGGGTTATGTAGGGATTAATGTCCAAAGAGAAAAAGTTCGTTCCCAGTTATTTGAAACGGTTTGAAAGTGCCTAGTATTATTTATATGTGTTGAAAGAAAATAAAATAAATATGTAATAGCAATGTTCTCTACAGTTATTTTAATAAAATATTGAGAGAAATAAAAAGGAGCGATAGTAACAAGTCGCTCCTTTTTAATATAATTCTTTTGCAACTATATTTTAAAAATTCATTTATAAACTAGAAATAACCTACTTGTAATGTATATGTGCTTTCTCATTTTTTTTGTAAGGAAAGGGGTTTTTAATTTACAGATTTATCAGAATTATGTAAAGTGTAGATAAAACTATAAAATGGGGTGTTCTTTATGTGTACTAGTTTGACATTACAGACAAAAAACGGTCAGCACCTTTTTGCGAGAACGATGGACTTCACATTAGATATGAATCAAGAAGTAATAATCATTCCTCGGCATTACCAGTGGAATAATATAACTGGTGAAATCATTAATACGAAACATGCTACGGTCGGAATGGGAATTAATCATCAAGGAAGGATCATTATGGCGGACGGAGTAAATGAAGCAGGTATGACATGTGCAACACTCTATTTTCCAGGATTCGCAACTTATAGTCAAAGCATAGATGACAACAAAACGAATTTGGCTCCATTTGATTTTGTGACTTGGAGTCTCACACAATTCAATTCTGTCAAAGAGTTAAAGAAATCTGTAGATAGCCTTACCTTTTTGGATATACCATTACCGGATTTAGGACTTACGCCACCACTACATTGGATTTTAGCGGATAAATGGGGAGATTGCATTGTACTGGAGCCGACAAATGAAGGATTAAAAATGTATGACAACCCACTAGGAGTGATGACGAATAGTCCAGAGTTTAATTGGCATTTGCAAAATTTAAGACAATATATAGGCCTTAAATCGCAGCCATTCGCGCCAACTGAGTGGAGTAATGTACCATTAAGTGCTTTTGGTCAGGGCTCAGGTTCAATGGGACTTCCAGGGGATTTCACCCCGCCATCAAGGTTTGTGCGGGCAGCATATGGCAAACAAAACATTCAAGGTATAGATAGTGAAGAAGAGGGAGTATCGGCCCTTTTTCATATCTTATCAAATTGCGAGGTTCCTAAAGGCGGAGTAATAACAGAAGACGGTGCATTAGATAATACCATTTATACAAGCGTAATGTGTATGGAGTCCGGAACATATTATTATCATACTTACGATTGTAGACAAATTATAGCCATTCATTTATTTCATGAAAATTTAGATACAGATGAGATTAAAGCCTATCCGTTCCAACGGAAACAAAAAATATTTTATGAAAACTAAGTAGCTTTGAAACAACGTTTGGTAAATTTTTAAATATATATAATAGAGCAATAATGCCTATAAAAAGTAGGGGTCGGAAGGGATATAATTGATAATCTAATAAGTAACCTGAATAAATATCCCTTAAGAAAAAATAGACGTAAAATATTCAAGGTATTATATAAATTCAATCCAACGACTTCTAGAAGGGCCATTAAAGTGCTATTATGCAAAGTAAACATGAGCGTACTCCATTTATAAATAGCAAAGAACAAAAAAGGTATGGAAAAAAATCCATACCTTATATTTATAATTCAAGTTCTTCCATTATCTATGTATAAAAAAGCGCTGTATATCAGCACTTTTTAAAAGGTACGTGGATTTTAAAATAAAGGTTGTACATTATTAAAAGCGTAACTATGCACGGCTAAAAATAGATTCTTACTTTGTTAATTGTTATAAGGATCTATATGATTATTTATTTTTATTATTATTATTAATTTTTTCAGTGTATAGAACTTGTTCTTTGTAGTGTTTTTTTATTGGGAAAGTATGTGTACCAGAGCCGTTTTTGTATGTTTTATTGATGGGGTTTTTTAGAGGGATTGTTGTAGTTTCAGTAAATTCATATGGGTAGTTTATTTTAGATTTATCTTCAAACATGAAAATGCCTCCTTTTAGGATTTCCTGAATTCTTTACTATAACATGATATGCATATAGATTTTTTTTGGACTAGTTATTTATATAGGTTAATGGAATTTAATTACGTAACTACTGAAATATTTCAAAGGAAAACAATGTGAGAAATATATTATAATGATTTCTTTTATTTATTAGCGAAGGGAGTCTTGCATATATATTCGTTATAGATTGTTTTTATAATGTAATATATATAGAGTTTTCCTGATAATATAATGTGAAATATTATATTATTATTAGGTTATTAGGAACATTTAATGTTGTTTCACAACTGAAAGGGAATTGAAAAAGAACTGAAACTTTTCTCATAAAAATTCAATCTTACTTGAAAAATGAAAGGAAAATGAAATTTTCTAAAAGGAATTCTTTGTTAAGATAAAAAGTATACATACAAAAAAGTATTGACATATCTCAAAAAATGTATTTTCGAGATATAGTGGGGGAAAAGATGAGATTAGAAAAACAATTAATAAAAAAGATGTATTATGAAACATTCCTAATAGAGAATGAAACACACCCACCTCTTCAAGTACTTGGAGAAGCTTATGTAAACGAAGAAAAAAATGAGATTTCTGATGGATCTTATATTCGTTTTGCACAAGGTGAATTTTATTATCACCATCAAGATTTTGAAGCAGCTATTTTTAAATGGGAGAAAGTTAGTAATGAATTAGCGCCATGGGCACAAAAAAATATTGCGGATGCTTACTTCGAACTTAACCAATTATCAGTTGCTGAAAACGTGTATACTTCTATTAATACTGATAATAAAATACTGATGACCGAAATTGTACTGCAATTACTGTCTCTTTATATCGAGCAAAATAATTTTGATTCAGCTTTCGCTGCTATTAAAGAAGCGGTTTCTTTAAATCCCGATTATCCAAACGTCACAATAATTGCCCGTTCCTTTTATGAAGAACAGCAAGATTTTGATAGTGCAGTAGAGCTTGCTGTGAACGAGTTAATTCGAACAGAATCTTATCCGTGGTTTGAGGTTCTAAAAGAATATATCGATAAAGGATTTACTAAAAATATTTCACCAGACTATTTTTATAAAGTATTAGTTACATTAAATAATGTAGATCAAGTACACTTTACGCAAATTGTTTCATCACTTTGGCACAGCTATAAAGATGAACAAAATTACTTATTATGGCTCAACACAATAAATGAATTTTTCATACATATCGAAATACATTCGTCCGATATATGGGACGAAATTTCTTCTCTTTACGAAGAAACATACTTTGAATTAATTCAAGGTCAATATATGCTTAGACAATTACACGATATCATTCCAAATCTGTTAACAAATTGGTTAAAGGTAGTCAATCCCTCTCATGCTGTATTTCCATCTGCAGCAGTATTGGCATGGGATGAGATTTTTCCTTCTAAAATAGATTCAGCGGATATAAAAGATGCGGAAAAACTACTTTCATATTCTATTAATCATGTGAATGGCTTAGAGTATAGTTTACATCTTTTTGAATCTATTACACACTGGGCACAAGAACATGATTTAGAAATGGGTCACCGATTTAGCTGGTTAGTTGGTGAGGTTGCAGATTTAAGAACAAATCGCCTATTAGTAACTGGAACTTCAGGGAACGGAAAAGCTTCATTTATTAACTCTATTTTAGGAGAAAATATATTAGAAAACTCAATCTCAAATGTAGTTGTTTTTAAAAATGACGCTTATACAAAAATTAACGCTATAACAGATTCGGAAATTACAACAACTGAGAATTTCTCTGATTTCCATAACATGATGGCAGTGCACCGTCAAACATATAGAGATAGAGCATGTGTTGAATTTAAGTTACCGTGCAGATTTTTAAGTAAAAACAAACTTACATGCGTTGTTACACCTAGCTTTAATAGGAACAATGATGCGAGAGATGAGGTGTTTGAATATTTAAATTCTGTAGATGAATTATTATTCGTATTGAATGCGGATTCACCTTTTACTGACAAAGAACGTGACATTCTATTGAGTATCCAAGAACATACACCAAATCTACAAGTTCATTTTTTATTAAATAAAATTGATAACATTTACAATGAAGCAGAAGCAAAAAGAGTTATACAAGATACGCAAGTGAGAATTAACACATATTTCCCTAATGCAAGAGTTTTCCCTTATTCTTCGTTATATACAAATAGTAAACAACTAAACGATTTAACTGAGTTTATTCATTTTAACTTTAACCATAAAAATATTGATGCAGAACGTACTGAAAAGCTATTGTTTTTCATTCGAAAAACAATTACATATCTTTTGGATAAACGCGTTGAGAGTGAAAAAGATTTAGTGGATTCTATTAATTGGAATGAAGATATGTTAGTTAAACTTAATGGTTGTATTAATAACCTTACTGCTTTTGAGAAGGAAAAAATTCATTTAATTACAGAATCATATCGTACGATGAAAAGCGAAATTACTAATGATCTTAAAGAACATATTCCGAAACTATTGCAGAGTTGTTCCGATTTAATTAGTGAAGAAAGCGATTTTAGTCACATTGATATTGAACTAAACACAGCGATGAATGGAAGAGTGCAACAATATCTAGAACAAACTGTATTACCTAATCTTGCTCGCTCTATGCAGAATTGGATTGCGACTTCTAATAACGAGCTCCTTCAAAGTCAATTGTACTTAGCAGAAACCAGTGAAGGACTTAATTCTTTATTTGGAGAAAATCGAATACAGTTAGAATGTGACTTTAAAGTAATTGATGATTGGCGCAGAGATACTGATAGAATGACAACTAGAATACAAATGGAAGAAGTAAATATTTTACGCCGATTTACACCAGCACAATTTTTACTGAAAAGTGCCGGTAAATTATTTGGAGTTCTTCCTAAAAATAAAGCTATGCTATATAACAAATACAAACAGTATTTAGAAAATGAAGATTATACCGATGTAACGACTTCTATTATGAAGAAGTTTTTCTTGCAATTTGAGCTGTTTGAAAACACACAAGAGCGGGATATTAATATGTTCTTTAGAAATCCATTTGGTGCGTTGGAACAAGCTATAGAAAACACTCATTTAGAAATAAAAGAAAAACAAGATAAATTGCATAAAATGAAATCAAACCCTGAAGTTTACCATGATCCTATAAAGCTCTTTGAATTGAGATTACGTCAATGTGAAGTAATCTTGAATATAGGTGAGGGTAATTCCTATACAGATGTAACTTTAGAAACAAGCGTAGAATAAAAGTAAAATATATCAGGTTTTTATATAAAATTGCACCATGTGTTATAAGAAAGTAAAAAGGGAGCAACCTTTAATAAGTTGCTCCTTTTCCATATAGATTATTTTTCAGTTTCTTTAATTTTAGTTTTTACTTCTCCAGTTTTAATTTTATTACTTTCTGAGAAACGTAATAAATCGCCTTCAATAATTTTGTCAGACATTCGTAATTCATTTTGTGCACGGTTAATCATTTCTTGAGCTTCTTTTTTTGGTAAATCTACAACCTCACCTGTTTCTCGATTATAAAAAGTATGATTTGTATATGCATACTTGTCTGTAATAAAGCTACCATCACGTAAAACAACAAAACCGGTATATTCATCTGAAAACATATCATGGCCAAAACGGATATCGTTAGTAGTATCAATCCCTAATAAATTTAGAATAGTAGGTTTCATATCGATTTGTCCCGTAGGCTTTGAAATAGTTTGACCTTCTGTTTGGCCAGGGATATGAATATATAAAGGTGTGCGTTGTAAATTTAAAGTATCAAATTCTGTTATTTGATCTTTTTCTAAAAACTGTGCCATTGCGCGATTATGTTTTTCAGAAATGCCGTAATGATCACCGTATAACACAATAATAGAATCATCATACATTCCCTCGGCTTTCAAACGCTCAATAAATTTTTTAATTGATTCGTCTAAGTAACGTGCTGTTACGATGTAACGATCAAATACGCCATTACCAGAGTTGTATGGTTCAATGAATTTTGTATCTTCATCATACGTAAATGGATAATGGTTTGTTAAAGTAAGGAAACGAGCGTAAAATGGTTGATCAACAGTTTTTAATATATCTACTGATTGATCAAAGTATTCGATATCTTTTAATCCCCAATTTAAATTTGTTTCGGGTGTAATTTTGTAATCAAGTTCATTATAGTAACGATCATAACCAAGAGCGGAGTACATAATATTACGATTCCAGAATGTTGCGTTATTCGCATGGAATACAGAAGTGAAATAGCCTTGCTGACGTAAAATTTCTGGAGTCGCAGTATAATCGTTGTTACCGTGCGTGAAGAATACAGCACCTCGATTTAATGGATACAACGATGTATCTATTAGAAATTCAGAATCCGATGTTTTTCCTTGACCAGTTTGGTGGGAAAAGTTATCGAAATAATAGCTTTCATTTATGAATTCATTTAAGAATGGCGTAACTTCTTGACCGTTAACTGATGCACCTATTAAAAAGGTTTGCAAAGATTCAAGAGTAACGACAATTACGTTTTTTCCTTTCGCTGCACCAAACATATTAGGATTTGGTTCACTTTGGTTTGATTTTACGTAGTTTTCAGTTTCTTGTAATTTACTACTATCTGCAAGTGCCTTTTGGGATCCAGCCTTTACTTGTAGTGTTAAATCATATACTTGATGAGTGTATAGTCCTAAATTTTTCACAAGCATTACGCGGTCGAAGGATCTCGTTAATAATTCAGGTCGTTCTTTTTCTGCAAGCTGTAGATTTGCAAAAAATACACCAATTGTTAAAAGAAAATATAATAAGCGTGAAGAATGAGTTACACGTTCTGTTTTAAAGACTATTGCTTTCTTTTTTAATAAAATAAAGAAGAAAATAATGTCTACGAATGCGAGTATAGTTTTGTAGTTCAATATTTCTATAATACTGCCGCCTAATTGGCCGAAGTTTGATGTTTGTCCAAGTACTGGTAACGTAACGAAATCATTATAAAAATCATAGAACATTACATTCCCAACAAGTACGATTGTTAATAAGAGATTAATACATAGCGCTATATAATTTCTCTTTTCACCGGTTGCAAATAATGCTAATCCAACAAATGCTAACGATGCAGCGAGGGGGCTAATAAACAAAATAAGTTCTTGTATAGAAGACTCAATTTTTAAATCAAAACTGAATCGCGTAATAAGATATGTTTTTAACCATACTGCTAAAGCAATTATTATAACAAAGCTTATATTTTGCAGTTGTAAATTTATTTTATTCTTCATTTTTACACCTTCTTTATAGAATTTATTTAACTAATGTTATATATTATATTTTTATAACTATTAGAGTGTGGTGAACCATTTAGATTATATCTTTCTAAAGGTAATAATTTGAAGTATGCATATACATATAATGGAGAATTTTAAAGCGAAGTAACATAAATCTAATTTTTTTAGAAACGGAGCAGAAAAAGCCATAGTTGTAGTAAAAAATACTTATAGACATCCTAACATATTAAACACTACGGCGATGTTACAAAATATCGAACAAATAAAAGTGAAAATGAATAGAGACTTGTAAAACTATTGACATTAAATTTGTTAGAATTGAATGTCAATAGTTTTACATACATGGTTATATTAAATATGTATCTTGTAAAATCCCGATTCTTTGTGGGTTAATCAGTAGCACGGGAAGGATTTCATTCCTGCTATTACTACATAAGTAAAGTACTGGTGAAACTCAAAATGTTTGATTGGTATCTAAATTATAACAATTAAATGTCAGACAAGTATTTTCCAACATACAGGCCACTTGCAGCTGCTTGAGATAATGAATGAGTGACGCCTGAACAATCTCCAATTAAAAATAGCCCATTCATACTTGTTTCAAAATGGTTATTGATTTTTATTGTAGGAGCGTAGAACTTGCCATCAATTCCATATAATAAAGTATCTTGATCGATAGGTTCTTGGATAAATTGTTCTAAACGTAATAAAAATTTTTTGAGTCCTTCAATATATAGTGGAGGAATTTCTTTATTCAAGTCTCCATAATCTCCGTGTAGTGTAGGTTGTATACGATTATGTTTCATGTTGTTCTCCGCTGTAGGTTGTTTCTTTATTAAGTCCTCTAAACGCTGTATAACAATCCGATCTCGTCCTTGGTTAATGTTTTTAATAATTGAACTTGCGTATACATTTGCTTCTTTGAGAGTTGGAAAATAGCGCGGGATAAATAAAGTGAAATTTAAGTTAGAAGTGCCAGTTTCTTGCTCTCGGAAATTTTGACCGTCAGGCATAATCAAGCCGTCTTCGTACTTTCGAATAATGCGTCCTTTTGGATTCATACAGTAAGTAGTAGCCGTGAAAAGTTCATGCTCATAAGAAAGTTTCGTCTCAAATGTATTTTTTAATATAGAACGTAATTGGTGTTCTTTCATCTCTACTCTAATACCTAAATCTACACGAGTTTGCTCTTGAGAAATATTTAGAGAAGTGCACATTTCTTTTAACCAATCCGCCCCGGAACGTCCTGTTGCAAATACGAGTTGCTTAGATTGAACTATTCCTTGATTGGTATCTATTTTAAAATGATCTTTCTGCCTTATGATATGTTCTACATCTATATGGAATCGGATATTTATTTTCGTAAGTAAAAATTCGTAGAGCTGCTGAAAAATATTACTTGAAAGTGTAGTGCCAAGATGCCTTACTTCTGTTGTGAGCATTTGTAAACCACACGTTTCAGCTCTCTTATTAAGGGTTGGATTTTCTGTAGAATATTTTGAAACAGAATTTCCTCCGAACTGACATAGAATCTCATCTACTTCAGCCATAAGTTGTAAAAAGCCTTCTTTACCGACTTTTTGCTCAAGTTCTCCGCCAAATCCGTTTGTATAATTAAATTTTCCTTCAGATTTTCCTAAACCACCAAACCCGAAATATTTATCACATGTAGTACAATTACACACTTTTCCTTGGTCTAAAGGACAATGGCGATCTTCTAGCGCTTTACCTTTATCAAGAATTAAAATCTTTTTATTACTTTTAGCTAGTGAATAAGCCATAAAAATGCTACTCACTCCAGCTCCGATAATTGTAACATCATACATATTCTTTCACCTGCTAACGAATAGTTTGTTTTTTATTTTCTTAGTGTATAACACTTTTATGAAGTTAAGAAATAGCTTGTATTAATAAAGTCATAGTTGTGGATTTGATACTTTCTCAATTACTCTAAATGATGAATGAGATACAACAGTTTTTTATTTGAAAAGAGAGATACTTTTAAACAATCATTTTATCATATGGTTAATAAAAAGCTTAAATATAAAAAGAACAGACCTTTTAAGTAAAGAGGTCTGTTAATCATTTGAAATAGTTGTTAAGTGTATAAATTTGAAGGGAATTATAGTTTTATTTAGCGAAGACGTGGTTACCGATTACTGCTACTGTTTGACGTGTCGTAATCCATTTGTCTGTTGATGTTTTTGGGTTGTAGAAATAAAGCCAATCAGAATGTATTCCACTTGTGGAGATAGCCTCTTCTACAGCCATTTTTGCTTCAGCGCTTGCAGGCTGATTAATTCTACCATCGGTAACAGGAGTAAATGCATATCCGCGTTTAATAGGTTCATAAATAACACCTGTTATTGTATTTGGAAATCCTTTTGCATTTACTCGATTTAGGATAACTTTTGCTACAGCTACTTTTCCTTTATATGA
Source organism: Bacillus sp. DB-2 (assembly GCF_003315125.1). Classification (NCBI taxonomy): domain Bacteria; kingdom Bacillati; phylum Bacillota; class Bacilli; order Caryophanales; family Bacillaceae; genus Bacillus; species Bacillus sp. DB-2. Next base: position 174,997 of record NZ_QNRN01000006.1, read on the forward strand.
TTCGCCACCTGCCTCCGCGGTAACTAAGCGTGCCATTAAGTCTTTTTCTTTTTCGGAAATACTGGAATTAATTTTCAAATGTTGTCCTGTATAAAGCTTGTTACCGACTGTGTTGTTAATTTGTTTTATAGATTGAACGGTTACGTTGTAGCGCTTTGCTATCGTTTCTAATGAATCTCCCGGTTGTACTTGGTAAATAATTTGTCCAGAAGTGTTCGTAGTTTTTTCGTTTTGATGAACTGTAACCTCATTTGATTTCATAGATTCTGGAATATGTAACTGTTCTCCAATAAAAGCTTGATCGTTTCCTTTATTATTCGCTTGTTTAATGGCCTGTATGGAAACGCCATATTGCTTACTGATGCCCCAAAGTGTATCATTCTTTTTTACTGTATGTATGGTGGAAGCTTCAGCTGTACTTTGATTACATACGAATGTAAGTGCTACTGCAGATAAAGGAAGTATATGTTTTATTTTTAATAATTTCATTGTAAATCCTCCTAATAAAAAATTAAGTTTTAGCTGTTGAATAATGTAGTTCAGAGTATATAAGGTACGTATTTATATTTTAATATAAGTATATTAGCACGTACGGAATAAATAATCATCATAAGTTTTTTATTTATATCATGTAGGACCCAAATATGAAATATTGCATATGAAAGCCCATTGAAGTTTATGTTGTTGATTACTATAATTTATCTAGTAGAAAGGGACTTTAAATTTTCCTAATGCATTGAGAATATGTGAATGTTTTTTTATTAACTACCCTATATTACATTCAATAAGTTTGATATAAAAACAGAAAAAGAGAGGAGTAATAATGAGCAATAAGAAATTTTTTTTGAAATTATTCATATGTAGTACTATATTTAGTACATTTGTATTTGCTTTAAATGATAAGCAAGTAGTTGCAGCTAGCTCTATTAATGAACTTGAAAATTGGTCAAGATGGATGCAACCTATACCCGATAACGTACCGTTAGCACGAATTTCAATTCCAGGAACACATGATAGTGGAACGTTCAAGTTGCAAAATCCGATAAAGCAAGTATGGGGAATGACGCAAGAATATAATTTTCGTTACCAAATGGATCACGGAGCTAGAATTTTTGATATTAGAGGGCGTTTAACAGATGATAATACGATAGTTCTTCATCATGGGCCATTATATCTTTATGTAACATTGCATGAATTTATAAATGAAGCGAAACAATTTTTAAAAGATAATCCAAGTGAAACGATTATTATGTCTTTAAAAAAAGAGTATGAGGATATGAAAGGGGCGGAAAACTCATTTAGTAGTACATTTGAGAAAAATTATTTTCGTGATCCAATCTTTTTAAAAACAGAAGGGAATATAAAGCTTGGAGATGCTCGTGGGAAAATTGTATTACTAAAAAGATATAGTGGTAGTAATGAATCTGGGGGATATAATAATTTCTATTGGCCAGACAATGAGACGTTTACCTCAACTATAAATCAAAATGTAAATGTAACAGTACAAGATCAATATAAAGTGAGTTATGATGAGAAAGTAAACGCTATTAAAGATACAATAAATGAGACGATTAACAATAGTGAAGATGTTAATCATCTATATATTAATTTTACAAGCTTGTCTTCTGGTGGTACAGCATGGAATAGTCCATATTATTATGCGTCCTACATAAATCCTGAAATTGCAAGCTATATGAAGCAAAAGAATCCTACGAGAGTGGGCTGGGTAATTCAAGATTATATAAATGAAAAATGGTCCCCAATACTTTATCAAGAAGTTATAAGAGCGAATAAGTCACTTGTAAAAGAGTAAAGATTGTCATGGTAAGAAGCGATGAAATACGTCGCTTCTTTTTTGTTTTCTAAAAATTAACATCAAATATAGTTTTACATATCGTACGTTCATGATAGAAAAAAATCGAAACTTAAGCTATAATTACTACATATAAAATTTGTACCTATAAATTTTATGTATAGTAATGAATTTGATTTGTTGTAATGAAATGGAGGTATATACTATGAAGTTTCCACATGATTTTTTATTCGGAGCTGCTTCAGCTTCTTATCAAGTAGAAGGTGCATGGAATGAGGATGGAAAAGGTGTTACGAATTGGGATGAGTTTTCAAAAATTCCTGGCAAAACATACGATGGAACAAATGGTGATGTAGCGGTTGATCATTATCATCGATATAAGGAAGATGTTCGTTTAATGGCTGAGATGGGATTGGAATCGTATCGTTTTTCGATTTCTTGGGCGAGAATATTGCCGACTGGAGATGGAGAGGTAAATGAAAAAGGAATTGAATTTTATAACAATTTAATTGATGAATGTTTAAAGTACGGGATTGTACCGTTTGCCACTTTATATCATTGGGATCTACCATTACCGTTAGAAAAAGATGGTGGGTGGACGAATAAACGAACAGCAGAGGCTTTTGTAAAGTATGCAGAAATTTGCTTTAAGGCATTTGGTGATAGAGTGAAACATTGGATTACTTTCAATGAAACAGTAATGTTTTGTGGATTAGGCTATTTAAAAGGTGCACATCCACCAGGAATACAAAATGATGTTCCAAAGTATTTTCAAGCGACTCATTATGTATTTTATGCGCATGCGAAAACAGTTGCGGTGTACAAGCAGCTGAAACAGTATGGGGAGATTGGGATTACACATGTTTTCTTACCTGCTTATAGTGTGGATGATCAAAAAGAAAATATACTAGCAGCAACTCATGCGAATGAATATGAAACGTATTGGTACTACGATCCAGTTTTAAAAGGTGAGTATCCGTCTTATGTTGTACAACAATTAAAGGAAAATGGGTGGACTCCTAATTGGACGGTTGAAGAATTAGAAATCATTAAACAAAATGCCGAAAAAAATGATTTTATCGGCTTGAATTATTATCAGCCAATACGAGTAGAAAGATATGATATGGATATAAAGAGCGAGGAGCATTCTCGAGAAAACTCAACACTTGCTCCAGGTAATCCTTCTTTTGATGGTTTTTATCGAACAGTAAAAATGGATGATAAAACATATACCAAATGGGGTTGGGAAATATCTCCCGAAGGTTTCTTAGATGGATTGCATATGTTGAAAGCGCGTTACGGTGACATAAAGATGTATGTAACGGAAAATGGACTTGGTGATGAAGATCCAATCATTGACGGAGAAATTGTAGATGTTCCGCGAATTAAATTTATTGAAGAGCATTTAAAAGTAATGAAGCGTGCAATTCAAGAGGGAATTAATTTAAAAGGTTATTATGCATGGTCAGTTATTGATTTGTTAAGTTGGTTAAATGGATATAAAAAGCAATATGGCTTTATTTTTGTCGATCATAATGATAACTTAAAACGTAAGAAGAAACTTTCGTTTCATTGGTATAAACATGTGATCGAAACGAGAGGAGAAGAGTTATAACAGATAAAAGAGTATTTTAGGAGAAAGTGTATGAGTGCAAAGTATAAACAAATTGCTGATGTGTTAGAGCAAAACATTCGAGATGGGCTTTTTAATGAAACGAAAAAATTACCTACAGAAGAAGCGTTGATGAATCGATTTGAAGTAAGCCGTAATACGATACGTAAAGTAATTAGTCAACTTGTGAATAGAGGTTATATTTTTCAAGTGCAAGGTAGTGGTATGTTTTTACGTGAAACTTCTGTAACAGATTACATTAATTTAGGAAGTTTACGTGGATTAACGAAAAATCTCGTTTCACAAAATATTGAAACGAAAGTGCTAGAGATTGAAGTAATAGAGGCAAATGAAGAGATAGTAGAACGGATGCAATGTGAGATTGGAACTAGGCTATATTTTTTGAAGCGCTTAGGAATTGTAGATGGTAAGCCATTCTCTATTGAAGTAAGTTATTTCAAAAAAGATATCATCCCATATTTGAATGAAGAAATAGCATTAAGTTCTGTATACAGTTATTTCATTGAGGATTTACGATTAAATATTGGCTTTGCCGATAAAGTTATTAGTTGTGAAAAAATAAATAAAGAAAATGCAAAGCTTTTAGAACTAAATGAAGGTGATCCAGCGCTTCTTATTGAAAATACAGTTTATCTTGTAAATGGAACAATTTTCGAGCTATCTCAATCAATGTTTCATTATGAAAAGACTAAACTTTTAAATCGGATTAATTTTAATTGAAAATGAATATAAATAGCCTTGTAAAAAAGCAACTGGTCCTAAGTGAGCAGTTGCTTTTTATTTTTAAAGTGGATGAGCAAAAAAACACAAAAGTGGTTGGTCCGTTTTTTATAAACTTCTATTATGATAAGAGAAGAAAGGTAGTATTTTATTCATGCTTTAAAATAGACTGGCCTTAGAGAGGTGGAAGACAATGAGTTTTGCGATTTCACTAGTTGTTATTATTGTAGTTGTATCACTGTTTGGGACCGTACTAGTCGCACGAAATGTAGAGGAGAATTACGGTAAGTCTACAAAGAGGAATGTGAAAAACTTATCCGCTATCTATATCATTCTTCTTTTAGTGCTTCTTGTAGGAGTTACTTGGTATGCGGTCGTTATTTTATAAAGTTTGTATATGATGAAGGAGTTAATATATTGATGAAAAATGAGCGCCACGTTTTAGTTGTTTTCCCGCATCCGGATGATGAGTCGTATTGCGTGGCTGGAACAATTTTGGCTTATACTGAGCAGAAAGTCCCTCTTACTTATGTTTGCTTAACGTTAGGTGAAATGGGGAGAGCGATGGGAAATCCTCCTTTTGCAACACGTGAATCCTTATATGCTATAAGAGAGAAAGAACTAAAGAGCGCTACTAATATTTTAGGGATTAAAGATTTACGTATGATGGGATATCGTGATAAAACGCTTGAATTTGAAACTCCTGGAGAATTAAGAAGTGTAATACAAAAATATGTGGAAGAATTGAATCCTTCGTTAGTCATTTCTTTTTATCCAGGATATGCAGTGCATCCAGATCATGATGCAACAGGAGAAGCGGTAGCCGGGGCGTTAGCTAATATTCCAGAAAATAAAAGGCCAACATTTTATGCTGTAGCTTTTTCAAATAATCATGAAGCAGAAATAGGACCTCCAAGTTTTAAAAATGAAGTAAAAGAATATGTTCCAAAAAAGCTCGAGGCATTGCAAGCACATGCATCACAATTTGCGACTAAGGTAACGGAACTGAAAAGAGAGTATGAAGATGGTGTTCCAGAAACAGTTGAGTGGTTAGAGAGAGAGCCGTTTTGGATATATCCATTTAAAGATAAGAACATGTGATGCTACATCTGAAGGTGATGAATATGTATTTTGAATATAAGAATCGAAAGGTTTTTTACAATATAGAAGGATCGGGTCCTGTCATATTGTTTTTACATGGTCTTGGAGGGAATTCGAATAATTGGTTATACCAAAGAAAATACTTCAAGGAAAGATGGACAGTAATCTCACTCGATTTACCTGGGCATGGGAAATCCGAAGGGATGGAAATTAGTTTTAAAGAATATTCAAATGTTTTATATAAGCTATGTAATCATTTAAAGCTAAAATCAGTAACAATTTGTGGTCTTTCAAAAGGAGCTAGAGTGGGTAGCGATTTTGCTATTCAATATCCACGTTTTGTTTCTAGCTTAATTGTTGTAAATGCATTTCCCTATTTAGAACCGGCAGATCGTAAAGAACGACTTGAAGTATATGATTTACTTAGCTTGCAGGATAAAGGGAAAACTTGGGCTGATACGTTATTGAGAGCAATGGGAGTAGAAGATAATGATGCAATTGTCCGAGGATTTCATCAATCCCTACAAACGATTCATCCGATTCATATTCAAAGGTTATTTGCTGAATTAGTTGATTACGATCAAAGACCATACCTCTCTAACATTGCATGTCCTGTATTAATAATACGAGGAGAGAATGATTATTTTGTTCCGGAAAAGTATGTGAGAGAATTTGAAAAACACCTGAGAAACGTGACTTTCGTTGAGTTGAAAAATAGTGGACACTTGCCTTATTTAGAACAGCCTACTAGCTTTAATGTGACGGTAGAGGCATTTTTAAATCATGCGCTTGATTAATACCATTTATGCAGTGAATACTGTTATTAATGAGTTCAGGACACCAGCTTGGAGAGGAGGGAACTAAATGGAATGGCAACCGAATCGTGAAGATAAGATACCAGTTTATAAACAAATTGCTGATTACATTGAAAGAGGCATTTCTACCGGTGAATTCCCTTCTGATAGAAAATTGCCTTCCGAGCGTATGTTAGCACAGAATTTACAAGTGAACCGGAGTACGGTCGTAGCTGCTTATGAGGAATTGAAATCACTTGGGGTAGTAGAACGGAAAAAAGGAAGCGGCACTCGGGTGAATACAGATATATGGGGTGTGTCACATAAACGAATACCGAACTGGGGTAGGTACGTTGAGGATGGATCGTTCTTACCTAATGTACCACTTGTTCAACAAATTCGAACGGAAACACAAAAAGATGATTTAATCAATCTAGCGAGTGGTGAATTGTCATCAGATTTAATTCCGAGTGATAGATTTCGAACAATTTTGTCGGAGAAAACATTTATGGGAAATCTCGGTTATGACCATCCGCTTGGAAATGAAATGTTGCGAAAAACCATTGCGGCACATGTCGAGCAATATAAACAAATAGAAGCAGATTCAAGCTCTATTCTTATTACATCTGGAGCTCAGCAAGCACTTAATCTTATCGTTCAATGTTTGTTAAAGCCTGGAGATGCGATTGCAATTGAGGATCCCTCCTATTGTTATTCACTTCCAATGTTTAAATCAGCAGGTTTAAAAATATTCCGTTTACCAGTTGATCAGCATGGTATGAATCCAGATGACTTAATCGATTTGCACAAAAAGCATCGCATTCGTATGGTGTTTTTAAATCCGGATTATCAAAATCCAACTGGAACGGTACTTTCATTGGCAAGACGTAAAAAGGTTTTAGAACTATCTTCTGAATTTGGTATACCGATTGTAGAAGATGATCCGTATAGTTTGACTTCTTTTAATGGAGAAGTGAATCCAACATTGAAATCGATGGATCAAAATGGGAATGTTCTTTATGTGAGCTCATTATCAAAAATTGTTGCATCAGGATTACGTATTGGTTGGGTAATTGGCCCCACGCGCGTAATTGAGAGATTGGCAGATGCGAAGCAGCAAGTTGATTTCGGTCATAGTGTATTTACACAGTGGGTAGCGAACCAATTTTTAGAATCTGAGGATTTTCATACGCATATTACGATGCTTCGTGGACAACTGAAACAAAGAAGAGATGAGTTAATTAGAAAGCTTGAAGAAATATTAGGGGACCAGATTGAATTTTTCGTTCCTGAGGGCGGAATACATTTATGGTGCAAAGTGCAAGGAACGTTTGATGAATATCATTTACTAGGTGAATCTATACAAAATGGTGTAGCATTTGTCCCAGGAAGCGTCCTAGGTTCGAAAAGTGAATATATCCGATTTACTTTTGGCAGAGCGAATGTAGAACAAATTCAGCTTGGAGTTACAAGGTTTGCGGAAACATTAAATGAGATTTCATAATAGTGAAGCGTAATATGGAAATGAGGGAAAGAAATGAAGTACGTGACGCTTTTACTTCAAGTAGGCGTGCTATATGTGTTTAGCTTAGCTGGTACGTGGATTCAAGGAGTATTCCATCTGTCGATGCCAGGAAGTTTAATAGGGATGTTAATATTGTTTCTACTCCTTTCTACTCGTGTTTTTCCATTAAAGTGGTTTGAGGTAGGGGCAGAAAAGTTAATAGTATTTTTACCGTTATTTCTAATTCCTTCGACAACAGGATTAATGGAATATGGATCTTTTCTTTTAAGTAAGGGGAGTGTTATATTCCTTTTAGTAGTTGCAAGTACGGTAGTAACATTGATTGTTTCAGGGTATGTAAGTCAATTATTAGTAACATCAAAAAAATAAAATCGACAAGGTGCACGATTCAAATGGTCTTAATTATTATTACTGTAGTAATTTATTTATTGGCGACAAAATTATATAAAAAATTTACGTTTCCATTTACGTTACCGGTATTAACAGTTACAGCAATTATGATTTGCTTATTTTTGATATTTGGTATTTCTCATCATGAGTATAAGGAAAATGGGGGAGACATTCTTTCAGGTTTTTTGAGTCCTGCAATTGTAGCGTTAGCCATACCTCTATTTAAAGAGCGAAAGATACTTATGAAAAACTTTTTAGCGATACTAATCGGCGTAGTGATAGGTATAGTGGCTTTAACGAGTATGAATGTAGTGATTGGTGGAATTTTAAATATAGATAAGGAACTTATATTAACAACTTTACCACAATTAGCGACAATGCCTATTGCCATTTCATTAGCAGATCAAATTGGTGGCATTCCATCTATGACTTCTAGTTTTGTAGTTGTTGCAGGAATAACAGGTGCTATTATCGGACCGACAGTACTTAAGTTTTTCCGTATAACAAGTACGATTGGAAAAGGAGTGGGGATGGGCTGCGCATCACATATTATTGGTGTGAGCCGTCTAGTGAAAGAAGGAGAGAAAGAGGCAACTATCGGTTCGGTAACGATGATTGTAACAGGGATACTTATTAGTATATTAGTACCTTATGGAGTGAAATTTTTATTTTGAAAATCAATGAATCGTAATAAGGAGCATAACACTACTCATTTTAGAGCGTAATGGAGATGATGAAAATGACAACATGGTTTATAGTTACATTATGTATTTTTGGTGCTCTTAAAGTACTAGTTTCTAGTATGCCAACTTCTGTTGTAGAATCAATTATTAGTAGATTTGAGTTACACCAAAAACTTGATGAGGAAAATACTACTGTAACGGTAGATGGGGAAAGTATAGAAGGAGAAATGAAACTTCAAGTTATTCATGAATTTAACGAGGCTTTATTTTTAGATAAACATTATTTTCCGCCGCAAGGGAATGGTACACCGATAGTCATGGAGACGAAGAAAGGAAAAAGAGAGATTAGATTTTCTATATATAGCTACGAGGAACACGTTGATGTGGTAAAGCAATATAAGAAGAAAGTAGTTGCATATCGTTTGCGATCAAAAAGCCTTCAAAGTCGTTCAGTAGCAGTAACTGAAGATTATGCTTAAGAAGAGGCCGTTGTAAAAACGGTCTCTCTATTATAGGTAGGATGTATATAATTAATTATTCATATCGTAGTCCATTGGAAAGTTCTTCAATAGCTTTCCAATGGACTACGATAATTTGTTTGTTATTTTTATGAATTATATCGTTAGCTATTAGTTTTTCAATGACTCGATTAAGATGACGGGTAGTAGTCCCGATTAATGAGGCGATTTCATGATGATCTTTAGTATGAATTTCTCGCCCAAATAAATTAGAAGGATTTCGGGCTGTACATAAATAACTAGCAAAGCGTGTCTCCACAGAAGCCAGTAAATTGATACGTGAAGCTGTTGTGCAAGTTTGGAGTTTATAAGTGACATGATGAATTAGCTCTTGAAGAAAGACTACATCGTGTAATAAGTAACTTGTTACATAATTTTTATCGATAAAAAGAAAATCAGACTGTTGTTCGGAAATTACATGAGATTGTATGTCTACGGATTGAATTAATTCAATATCCCCCATGATAGAAACTGCAGAACAAAATCGTAGTAATAATGCTTTACCTGTAATTACACTTGAAGTTATTTTTGTACGTCCTGACATTTGAATGTAAAGGCCGTCGATAGCTGCACCTTCTTGTAGTATAGTTTCTTTTGCTGCATATCTGCGAATCTCAAATGGATGATTGAATTGTTGGAATAGCTTCTTTATGTACTCATTATTTAAGTAGCTTAATAATAAGGTATTATCTGCAATCTTTTGCATAATGTTTCTCCTTTTGGGACATCTGTCCTATCTATTATAAAATAATTCATATACATTAAAAAGAAAGGAGTGATGTATATGAAATTTATTTTTGATATTGATGGTACTATTTGTTTTAAAGGAAACGCAGTAACGAAAGAGATTATTCAAGCGCTAGACGTTTGTCATAGTATAGGACATGAGATTATATTTGCATCTGCTAGACCAATTAGAGATTTATTACCTGTTCTACCAACTCATATGCATCATTATTCAATGATTGGTGGAAATGGTGCTTTTATCGCAAAGGATAGAGAAATTGTTGAAGTTATACGTTTTGACATTGAAACAGTAAGTGCTATGCGTTCAATCATAGAAAAGTATAGTCTTTCCTATTTGGTAGATAGTCAATGGAACTATGCTTATACAGGAAGTGAGAGTCACCCTATCTACAAAAACATAGACCCTAATCAATTGGCTATTAATATGAATATTGATGAAATTGGTGAAGTAGTAAAAGTGGTTTTATTTCCTGATAATATAAAAAAAGAATTAATCATAAATGCGTTGGAAGAACTTCCTATAAGAATATATGAGCACGATAAAGAGGGGATTATTGATATAAGTCCGCCACATATTGATAAATGGGAAGGTTTAAAACGATTAGGTATAAAAGAGGGAGAATTCGTAGTGTTTGGTAATGATTCGAACGACTTATCAATGTTTATACATGCTAAGGAAAGTATTTGTGTTGGGAGTCATGAAGTATTAATAAATCATGCGTCCGTATGTTTAAAGGTTGACGAGCAAAGTATTGTTGATAAAATTATTGAGTTAGCAAAGTCATATGCATAAAAATGTGTATGTGAAACATAATAAAAACGGGTACTAAAAGGATTGTTAGCCTTTTAGTACCCGTTTTTATTAATGATTGACTGATAGACTTTCCATATGAAAAATAAAAACAACATATATCCAAACAAAGAATAACTATGCTGCCAATCCGTACTATGTACAAATAAACCTAACCTCTCAGCAACTTGTTCAAAAATACTAGCACAAAGCCCTATTAAAATAATAAATAGAGTTCTAGAAACTGCAGATAATGTTTTTGAAATTTGTATGAAAATGATTGTTAAAATTGGTAGCACAAACAACGTAAAGCCTATGTTAACTGAAAATATAGATGAGAAAGGTCTAACTGGAAAGGAATATATTTGTGTATGCACAAAGAAAGCATCTAAGCAAGTTCCAACAATAGAAGAAAGTAAGACTGTAACTAATAATGCTAAAAAATCATTCTTCTTCTCGAAGGAGGACATTTTTCTTTGCGAGAATTGCGAGTTCAATTTTTTCGAGTGTTTTGCAGTAATCTTCTGTAATTTGTCCATTTATATTTTCCTCCTTATCAACTAAATAATTTACAACTTGCCAATCGTTAAACCAATCTTCATTTTCAACTTCTTCATGTTTCATATCCCGCCATGCATAGATGAGTGCAGGGCTGTATATACGATACGCGTCACTACGTAACTGGCATTTCTTTATTCGGCGTTTATAAAACTCACGCGAAAAAGATTCATTTACACTAGAAAATAAATGAGGCCAGTAATCTTTTCTTGAGCCTGTATGTGGATGGTGATCGACCCAGTTTATTATTTGAGATAAAATATGTGTATCCCGAAATAACAATGAATACAACCGTTTTCCAAGTGAAATTCGTTCATGCAAAGAGGTGAAATGTTTCATTGTATCACCAAATAGTAATACTTTTTGCTTTTTATCATTTTCGTAAAATGGGAAAAGGATATGATTAAACTGAAAAAAATCAAAGAGTTTAAATCCAATACTATTTAATACAGTCTTTTTAAAGTGTGTATTTTGAATAACTCTTTTTTCTAAGTAGTTTTGTTCATTAATAATAGTTGCGATCGCTAATGTTTTTTTGTTACCTGTTTTCCAAAAATCGTTCCACATTGTTTCCATAAATGTAGAAACATTTAAGTGAGTGAGAAGGTGAAATAGCTTTTTTGATTTTTTTACACTTTGCTCATATAGTAAAAATTGAGGATATACATCTTGGAAAATGAGCCAATTTCCTCTTTCTAAAAAAGAGAAAAATGTAATTTGATCTTTCTCGGATAAAAGCCTCGTATATAAATCTCCCTTTAAATCTGTCATATTCCAGCCACCGTTACGTGATACGATATGCCCAAGTAGTGCCCAATGTATTTCTGGATATTGAATGTAAAATTGGTAGTATGCACGTGTTCTTGTGACGTTATTTTTATTTAGTTCTTTTGTCTGAGCTTTAATTTTATCGATGATAAGTTGCTCTTCTTTCGTTAATTTATATATGGTAACAGAAGAGATGAGATCGCTTTTTTGTTGTAACTCGTTTTTCACGTCGAATAGGGAGAGAGGGAGTGCTTTTGAGAATTCTTTAGATGTATTGTTTGAATTGCTTTGGTACATTCCATTACCTCCCTTTGCTATGAGTTTAAATGTGGTATTGGTTATGAATCATTCCATTTATCCCGCTATTAACGAGCAGTAAGACTCCCATCTCAAAAGTCGGCTAAAGCAAAGAAGTTAGGTGAGGGTGGGGCTGCTCGTAAAAGCCCGATTGATTCAACTAATAATCAGTGGGGGATGGACAAAATCCCCACTAATTAAAGTTTCACTTTATTTTATTACGAGTATAAGAAATAAATGAGCGGTGTTTTTTAAATCAGTAATATAGTGATCATTCAAACAGTATAAAGAAAATCTAATTGCTAAGAAGTGAAATGAAAAACAGAAACTATTAAAAAATAGTTTCTGTTTTTTTATTTTGTCAATTAAATGTAACAAACGACGATTATGATTTGAATCAATTGAAAATAATTCAATAACCTTAATAAATACAATTTGAATTGAAATGTATGGTAGGAGGAAAAGGAATGCTTAATAAAATAATTTTAATTACTGGTGGTACAGGTTCGTGGGGACATGAACTTATAAAACAACTATTAGAAAAATCACCGAAAGAAATTAGAGTTTTTTCAAGGAATGAAACGGTTCAGTTTGAAATGCAGCAACAGTTTATAAATGAAAAGAGATTAAAATTTATTATTGGAGATATTCGTGATAAAGAGCAACTAGTATATGCTTGCCAAGGTGTACATTATGTATTTCATCTTGCAGCTTTAAAGCATGTTCCAGTATGTGAATATTATCCTTATGAAGCTATAAAAACAAATATACATGGTACGCAAAATGTAATTGAAGCATCTATCCAGAATCAAGTTGAGAAAGTTATATATGTTTCAACTGATAAAGCGGCCGATCCATCAAATACGTATGGGATGACAAAAGCAATTGGTGAAAAATTAATGGTTCATGCGAATGTGCAAACGAAGAAAACAAAATTTATTTGTGTTCGTGGCGGAAATGTTTTAGGAACGAGTGGAAGTGTGGTACCGCTTTTTAAAAAGCAAATTAAGCAATCTTCAAAAGTAGGGATTACGGATGCAAATATGACTAGATTTTTCTTAACCATTGAAGATGCTGTTGGATTGTTATTTAAAGCAGCATCTGAAGGAAGAGGAGGAGAAATCTTTGTTATGAAAATGCCAGCATGTAAAATAACGGATTTAGCAAAAATATTGATTGAAGATTCAAAAAAAGAAAACGTGAAGATAAAAGAGGTAGGGATAAGACCTGGTGAAAAATTAAGTGAAATGCTTTTATCTGAGGTAGAGAGTAAAACAAGTATTAGTTTTGATCAAAATTATTTTGTGGTACTACCGACTATTCCTATAGAAGGACTTCAAGAATATTATGCTAGTTATCCGCTTGTGGATGTGAATAGTTTTAGTTCTCAACAAGACTTACTTACAAAACATGAGGTGAAACAAATGTTAGAAAAAGGAGGGTTTTTACGATGAAAAAAAATGCGAGCCTTTTAATAACTGGTGCAAATGGCTTCACAGGACGTCATGCTTACCAATATTTTTTAGAGCAGGGCTTTCATGTAATTCCTATGTTTCAAAATCGTTCACATAGAGAAAAAATCGAAAATGGTATTACTTGTGATTTAACAAATAAGAGTGAAGTAATGAAGGTAATTAAACAAATAAAACCAGACTATGTATTGCATTTAGCAGGAAGAAACTCAGTTAATGAGTCTTGGACAGCTTCTCTGGAATATATAGAGATTAACGTAATAGGGACTTTATATTTATTAGAAGCCATTAAGCAGGAAGCCTCGCATTGTAAAACATTAGTTATAGGATCTGCATTGCAAGCAGATAGTATGAAAAACATAAAAGTTTCAAATCCATATAGTTTAAGTAAAACTATGCAAGTCATTATTGCAGAGGCTTGGGGCGGATTAATGGATTCAAATATTATCATTGCAAAGCCCTCAAATTTAATTGGTCCAGGAGTATCGAATGGCATTTGTTCTATTCTTGCAAAAAAAATGATAGATATACAGTTGGGGAAAAGTGAACCAATTATTGAAATAAACAGTTTGAAAGATAGTAGGGACTTTCTGGATGTACGTGATGCAGTTAAAGCGTATCATGTGTTATTACGTGATGGTATAAATGGAAAACAATATAATATTGGATCAGGAGTAAAACGCTCTTTATTAGATGTATTGGAGCAATTTAAAGGATTAACACAGCTGAATTTTACTATAAAAGAAAAAGAGAATAGTGGGAGCAGCTCAAATGAAAATTTATTATTAGAGGATATAAAAAAATTAGGATGGATTCCAGAAATTCAATTTCAGCAATCATTAAAAGATGTACTTGAATATGCGAAGTGTAGTGAAATCTGCATTCAATAAAAATATAAAAGGATGTAACAAATATATGAATTGTTATGAAGCGATAGATAATCAAAGTACGCTATTTCTTTCGATTGTTGATACGTTGGATTGGAAAGATGAAGAAGCGCATGTGTTGCACCTCTATGAGGCAATAAATCAATATCGAGCGTATGTGGAAGAAAAAAAGGTTGATCGAATAAAGCCAGCACTAGAGACTAGAACTAGGCATGTGATTCAAGTTTTTGCTCAGTATGAGTGTAGTGAGTATGGAAATGATTTTTATGAACTCATCAAAGATCTCTTACAAGATATAGGACTTGAGTTAAAGATTAATATAAAGCTAGATTTTTAATGATAAAGGTGGATATAAGTTATGAATAAAAAGATTCTCTTTACTGGGGGCGGTACAGCCGGACACGTAATGATTAATATGGTATTGATTCCTAAATTTATAGAAAAAGGATGGGGAGTTGAGTATATTGGATCTCAAAATGGAATTGAAAAATTATTAGTTCAAAATGTTAAGTATAATAGTATTTCAACAGGAAAACTTAGGAGATATTGGGATTGGGAGAACTTTAAAGATCCTTTTAAAATTATAAACGGTTGTTTACAAAGTTATAAATTAATTAAGAAAATGAAGCCTGACGTTATCTTTTCGGCAGGAGGATTTGTTTCAGTTCCTGTAGTTATAGGGGCATGGTTAAATCGTGTACCTATAATAATACGTGAACCAGATAGTACGTTAGGGTTGGCAAATAAAATAGCATTACCTTTTTCTAAAAAACTATGCACAACATTTCCTCAAACAGGGGGTAATGTAAGTACTGAGAAGAAGGTTTATGTAGGGCCAATTGTAAGGGAAGAAATTGAGAGAGGTAACGTATTACGAGGAAGAAGCTATTGTAAATTTCAGCAAGATAAACCGGTATTGTTAATAATGGGTGGGAGTCAAGGTGCTAAGTGGATAAATGATATGGTAAGGAAAAGTTTAGATACATTATTATTAAATTTTAATATTGTTCATATGTGTGGTAAAGGGAAGGTGGATTCTTCTATCGGAATGGAAGGTTATATGCAATTTGAATATATAGGGGAAGAGTTACCGCATATACTGAATATGGCAAGTGTTGTAGTTTCCAGGGCTGGTTCTACTGCTATTTCTGAATTGTTATTTTTGAAGAAACCGATGTTGCTTATTCCGTTAACTAATGGTTCCAGTAGAGGGGATCAAGTTTTAAATGCTGACTATTTTTCTAGGCAAGGATATGCGGAAGTTTTACTTCAAGATAGAGTAAACAGTAGTACATTTACACATGCAGTAAATAAGTTGTATACAAATAAGGAGAGATATATTCAAAACATGAATGGATATAAGAAAACAAATGATGAGGGGATTCATCAATTAATAGATATAATAAATGAAGTGGTGAAGTAATAGAAATTTAAATAGAAATACAAAAGGAAAGAAGGTATCTTCTTTCCTTTTTACTATAGTTGCTCAAATTCATTATTACTTATACCGATTAGCTATGTACTATTGGTGAATACCGATTTCTAATAGCTCAGTAAATGCATTAGTATGAATAGGTTTACTGTAATAGTAACCTTGAATAAACTGACATTTATTTTTTTGAAGGAAATTTACGTGTTCTTTCGTTTCTACACCTTCAGCAATGACAGACATTCCTAATGTATGTGCTAATGTGATGATCGTTTTAATGATTTCCATTCCATCTTCACACGTTTCAGACATTGTAAGAAATTCTCTCGGGATTTTTAACGTATCGATGGGATATAAAGGTAAGTAGGCTAGGGAAGAATAGCCTGTACCAAAGTCGTCGATTGAAATGTGAATCCCTAAACTTTTTAGTGTACGCAGTTTTATCAATGTTTCTCTCTCATCCATCATTGCAATTCGTTCTGTTAATTCTAGATCAAGGGAACTTGCTGGTAAGCCTGTAGTTGCTAAAGTAGAAGAAATAGATTTTACAAAGCCTTCTTGTTCAAATTCTTTAGCAGATAAATTTACCCCTATTTTTAAATGCGAATATCCGAGTGCGTGCCAACGTTTCATTTGCTCACAAGCCTGCTGTAATGTCCATTTTCCTATTGGAATAATTTGTAGTGTTTCCTCTGCAATCGGAATAAACTCGTATGGAGAAATAACACCTAATTCAGGATGATTCCACCTGATTAAAGCTTCTGCACCGATAATTTTATTAGATTCACTATCAACTTGAGGTTGATACAAAAGGAACAATTCTTCATTTTGTATTGCGTTTGGTAAATCTTTTTCTAATCGTAATCGTCTTTCGATTTTTTTAGCGATTACATCGTCATAAATAGAGACAGAGTTAAGCTCTTTTGCCTTTGCATCATACATTGCAACATTAGCGTTTTTTAGAAGTGTAGAGGTATCGATTCCGGAATGTGGATAAATTGAGATGCCGATACTAAGTGATAAAGTTAATGTATGCTCATGTATAACAAACGGCTGTTCCATACTTTTAAATAATTGGTTACATAACTCGAATAAGGAATCTTCGTCAGTATAGTTTTCAATTAAGATTGTAAACTCATCACCGCCGATTCTGGACAGATGAGTATGTAATGGAAGACATGATTGGAAACGTTTTGCTACTTCTTCTAATATGTAATCACCTGACGAATGTCCAAGTGTATCGTTAATTACTTTAAAGCGATCTAAATCTAAATATAATAATGCAAACTCACTTTGTGTTGTTTGAGCATTTTTTATAAATTTTCTTAACTTCCTATGGAAAAAGGATCGATTCCCAATTTTCGTTACAATATCGTGGAATGCTAAATATTTTATTTCTTCTTGTTGTTTTTTTAGTGCGGTAATATCCTTTACCATAATATAGCTTCCTGAAATTTGTCCATCTATTATAATAGGAACGATGGTAACGTATAAAAAATAAGTAAAGCCATCTTTATATTGAGAACTAAGTTGTAAGGATGCTGATTCTTGTTGTTTAACTTTTTCTAATGCAGATATCAGTTTATGTTTATCTGCATCTAAAATAATAGAAAAACATGTCTCACCAAGTAACTCGTTCGTTGGTGCTCCAAGTAGTATGCTTCCTGCTTTATTTACATTTAAGAATATTCCATTTAAATCAATCGTAAAAATGGGATCAGGATGATATTCATATAATGATTTGAATTTTTGTTGTTTCTGAGATAGGGCCTCTGATTTATGGACTAAATCAGAAGTTCTTAAAGTAACTTTTTCTTCTAGTTGAGCATTAAATACTTGTAAACGTTTTGTTAGGGTGTCGTTTTGCATACGCACAATAGAATGGCGAATAAGTACGAAAACAAAAGCGATACAATTTCCTGTAATGAGAGTTGAAGATGATGTTTGTTCTTTTAACGTAAACCCGATTAGTATTGCAACAGCAAGATAGGGAAATACGACTAAAACTTTCTTTCCTAGTATAGGGTTTACAATGAAATAATTTTTATCGCTATTATCATCTTCTGAAATAGACCCAGCTATTGCGATAAGCAATATAGGTATTCTATATAAAAGACGTAAAAATGTTATAGTGTCAGTTGATAAATGGGTATTTAAGTAAAAATAAATATAGTTAAAAGTTGCAGAACTAATTAATACAAAAATAAAGATATAAATTTTCCGCTTGGACTTAAAAATTGTTGGGCGGAAAAAGAGACTAACACCTAGTAGAAGAAATAATAGATCTGCAATTGGATATAGAAATGAAAGGAAAATATCTGCGAGTGAAAGTGAGAATATATTTAAATTTGGCTGATTAAATAAATACCATTCTAATGTGAATATGGAAGTAAGTACTATACATATATCACAAATAAAGAAAGCTTTTTCCCATTTATTGCATTCTTTTAAAATCTTATAGCAAAAAGCGATAAGGCAGAAGAATAGAAAAAACATGTAAAATACATCAGAAATAGTAAAATGATGTATTGGAAGTTCGAAAAAGGTATCTTGATACGTATATACTACTTTTCCTAATAAAAAACTACCAATTGCAATTGTAATACATATCCAAAAAGGATTTGAACTAACTTTTTTAGAGTATATAGAGTATATTAGCGATATAAATGTAATGACTTCAACGATGAGTGAAGCAAAGCGTACATTGAAATTTGAAAAATGAGTAGGGAACAGAAAGAAAAACATAAAATAGATTGAATAGCATATTAGTGTTGTAATTAATATACATAGTTGTAAATTTTTATTTATTTTCAATAAAATCACCTTCTTTAAGTATGAACTATATTCGTAATATCTATACGTATTAATATTACTTAAGGATTGTATCAGATTTCCTTATAAAAAGCATGATTATAAGAAAAAATGAAGAATGTAATACTTCTAAAAATTGAAAAAGTATTGAGTTCAATAATTTTTAGTTTATAAGGAATACAGAGGAAATTTGTATATTTAGTCATCCTTTAGATTTTAAAGGTTTTTTAGTGATTTGCAAGCGGAGATGTAAAATTGCATATAAAGTGATGGGAACTTCTCTCTAGATGAGGGGAGTTTTTCGTTATTAAAGTGTATTAAGTAAGACCTTTGTATGTACCTATTCTCATACTAATGAGGGATTAAAGAAACGTGTTGATTATATACAATAATATGTAATACAGTAATTGATTTTTAATATGGAGGGAAAATCACGATGAAATGGGTGAAGTTTAGAATAGCACGTCCAACTGATAAATTTGAAGAGGTTATTGCATTCTATGAAGAAGGATTAGGTTTAAAACGTATAGGTGAGTTTTATGATCATGATGGTTATGATGGAGTCATGTTTGGTCTACCGGATGAAGAATATCATTTAGAATTTACAAGACATATAGATGGAAGCCCATGTCCAGCCCCAACAAAAGATAATTTACTTGTGTTTTATATAAGAGAATATAATGAAATAGAAAAAGTGAGTAAAAGGCTGCATGCAATGGGATACGATGAAGTAGAACCAGAAAATCCATATTGGAAAGAAAAGGGGATTACTATTGAGGACCCAGATGGTTGGAGAATTGTATTGATGCAAATAGAAGAATGAGGCTAGAGAAATTTCGAATTTTGATAGAGTATAAGAAAATATAAAAAAGTTTCCTTGGAGGAGATACACTCATAGGGAAGCTTTTTGTATTTGTAATCTGAAAATTAAGATTTGAAATTAAGTTCTGAAAAGATGTAAAATGAGAACGTGTATTCTTTTGAGTTTGAGCGGGTTGTTTTTAAAGGTGAATATAAAAATAGGGAGGTTTTTTTATGATATGCCGGATTAGGGATGCAGAAGTATACTATGAAATCATTGGAGAAGGAAAGCCAGTACTTATCATACATGGGTGTTCTCCTGACCATAGATTAATGAAGAAATGTATGGAAACAGTGTTTCAGAAGTCTGTAGGATATCAACGAATTTATATTGATTTACCTGGAATGGGGAAATCGAATGCCCCAGATTGGATAAATAGTTCAGATTGTATATTAGAACTGTTAACTGCATTTATTGAGAAAATCATCCCAACTAAAGATTTTTTACTAGTAGGAGAGTCTTACGGGGGATATTTAGCTAGCGGGATACTTTCAAAGATGTTTGATAGAGTTAATGGATTATTGTTAGTATGTCCTGTTGTTGTAGCGCAACGAGAAAAAAGGCTTCTTCCAGATAAACAGGTAATTGTAAGAGATGAAGAATTTTTAAACGCGCTTACTTCAACCGAAAGGGAAGAATTTTGTGAATTAGCAGTGGTTGCGAATGAGTATACATATAAGCGTTTCAAAGAAGAAATTAAGCCTGGGCTAGATATTGCTAATGATGGGTTTATTGAAAGATTACAAAAGAATTACTCTCTTACTTTGGACTTCCAGCATAAAAAATATGAGAAACCTGTTCTTTTATTAGCTGGAAGACAAGATATATCGGTAGGTTATCAAGATATTGTAGGAATCATTGAAGATTATCCAAGAGCAACATTAGCGGTATTAGATATGGCGGGACATAATTTACAAATTGAACAGCCTGAATTATTTGAGAGTTTAGTTTTGGAGTGGGTTAGACGAACTGCTCAGCAAAGTTCATAAAAAAAGAATAAATTAATATTTTGATTGTATTCAAGTTTTGATACGGAAAAGATTAAAGTAAGTAATTAACTTATAAATATTTTCAAGGAGGAATTATGAATACATATATCTATATGGTTAGGCATGGTGAATCACCAAAATTAGAAGGAGATGAAAGAACACGTGGATTAACTGAGAAGGGAACTTTAGATGCCCATAAAGTAACTGAGATATTAAAAACAGAGGGGATTGATACTTTCATTTCAAGTCCGTATAAGAGGGCAATGTTAACAATAGAAAAGTTAGCTAATTCCCATGAAAAAGAAATAGTAGTATATGAAAATCTCAAAGAGTGTAGATTTTTAAGTGAGGATAAGATTATATCAGATAAGGAAGTGTATCCACTCGTAAAGAAGATGTTCTCTAATCCAGATTTCACACTAACTGGAGGAGAGTCGTATGTGGATTGTCAGAGAAGAGTAGTGAAAATATTAAAAGAAATATTAATAGATTTTCAAGGACATAAAATTGTAGTTGGTACACATGGGCTTGTAATGACATTGATGATGAACTATTTTGATAACCAATATGGGCTTGAATTTTTAATGAATACATCAAAGCCAGACGTATATAAGCTGGAATTTAAAGACGAGCAATTAATAAATGTAGAGAGATTATGGAGAGAGAAATGAAATGGATTATATGGAGTGTGTTTTAAAAATTACTTTTAAAACACACTCTTTTTTTGAAGAGAAATAGTTTTTATCAACTATTTTTAGAATGTTAAATTAATAAGTAATTATTCAGATTTTGAATAATTTATTGGAAAATTGGTTTAGGGAAACAATTTTAAATGTGACAAAACTCCAAACGCTGGATTTATATTCAATAGGAGAAAAAAATGTAGAATTTTGTCTTACTGTACACGTTTACTTTTCATTTCTTAACATATAGGCTTTGTGGTGTAAGGGGGGACATCGCCTTTACACTAAAATTATAAGGAGGTCATTGTGATGAAAAAAATGAAAAAATTTGCAGGAGTAGCTCTAGCGGGTTCAATTGGATTAAGTGGATTACTTTTTTTAGAACCAAGTGTAAGCGCTGCAGAAACACCACAAGCGAAAGAGGAGAAGTTCAATACTATTAATGTAGCGATGAATCAAAGTGAATCTTATATATTGAGTGGTAGAAGTATTGATATTCTTTCAGGAGATAAAGAAGCGGTACAATTAAGTAATTATACAGTTCAGTTCAATAAACCGGGTAAGTATGTTATTAGAGTAAATGGTTGTATTTATAATGATGTATATACTTTTATTGTGAATGAGTAGTATATGCTCTTGATGTTTAATTAAATATATATTATCGGATGAAAAAAGAAACACCCTATTTGCGGTGGGAATCGTAAATAGGGTGAATTATTTGTAAGAAAGTTAATGAAAAGAGTAATTGTTATTAAGTTATGTTTTATATATTTTCATTAATTTGCTCTTTGTTTTTGCTATGTAAAGTATGTAAGAGTGTTTGAAATATCTTAAATGATTGCTGAAAGATTGGACTTTGAATAAAAGTGTATAGAAAAGTTACGATGAAAACAGGACCTCCTAGCATATATCCAATAACTAGTACAAAGCATTCTACAATGATTCGAGCACGACTAATAGATAACCCAGTTTTGTCAGAAATAGTAAGCATGAATCCATCGCGAGGTCCAGCACCAATCCCAGCCGCAACATACATCCCTCCCCCAATTCCTGTAATTGCAATACCAGAAAATAAAATGAGTAAGTTTATCCATAAATAATCACTAGCGTTTGGAAGGATGTTTGATCGTAAGAAAAAGTCCATAATAGGACCGATAAGTAGTGCATTTAAAAATGTACCCACGTTTATATATTTTGGATCTACTAATAAAGAGATAAGAACGAGGCATAACCCACATATGACACTCCAAGTACCAAGTGTCCATCCGAATCGTTCATAGAGAGCCATATTTAATACTTCCCAAGGGTGTAAACCGAGGAATTTAACTTTGACTGCGAGAGCATTTCCAAGTCCAAAAAAAATTAATCCTAGGAAAAAAAGAAAATAGCGAAAGAGAGTTAGCCTCATCTTTAAAACCTCCCAATATATAATGATGTATATTACATGTTTGAATTTAAATGTACAAATATTATGTCTTTTTATGATTTATTAAAAATGTAAATGGATATATATTTTCACAGTCAAAAAAGTTAAAATATTTCGTTTTAAGGATTATAATGGAGAAAGAAACAGAAAAGGGAGTGAAAGAACTTGAAACAAGAACTTATTGAAAGATTTACGAGATATGTAAAAATTGATACCCAATCAAATGAAGAAAGTCATACAGTACCAACAACACCTGGACAAATTGAATTTGGTAAGTTATTAGTGGAAGAGTTAAAAGAGATTGGATTATCAGAAGTGACGATGGATGATAATGGTTACGTAATGGCAACATTACCTGCAAATACAGATAAAGATGTTCCTGTAATCGGCTTTTTAGCGCATTTAGACACAGCAACAGATTTTACAGGGAAAAACGTAAACCCACAAATTCATGAAAATTTTGATGGTAATGCGATTACGTTAAATGAAGAATTAAATGTTGTGTTAACACCTGAACAGTTCCCGGAATTACCATCATATAAAGGACATACAATTATTACAACTGATGGTACAACACTTCTTGGAGCAGATGATAAAGCTGGTCTTACAGAAATCATGGTAGCAATGAACTATTTAATACATAATCCGCAAATTAAGCATGGGAAAATAAGAGTAGCATTTACACCGGATGAAGAAATTGGTCGTGGACCAGCGCATTTTGATGTAGAAGCGTTTGGTGCATCGTTTGCTTATACGATGGACGGAGGTCCATTAGGTGGTTTAGAATATGAGAGTTTTAACGCTGCAAGCGCTAAATTAACTTTTAAAGGGACAAATACACATCCTGGAACAGCGAAAAACAAAATGCGTAACGCAAGTAAACTTGCTATGGAATTCGATAGACAGTTGCCAGTAGAAGAGGCGCCAGAATATACTGAAGGGTATGAAGGTTTCTATCATCTACTCTCTTTAAATGGTGACGTCGAGCAAAGTAAGGCTTACTATATTATTCGAGATTTTGATCGTACTCATTTTGAAGCGCGTAAAAATAACATTAAAGATATTGTGAAAAACATGCAAGAGAAGTACGGTGAAAATGCGATTGTTTTAGAGATGAATGATCAGTACTATAACATGCTTGAAAAAATTGAACCAGTGCGAGAAATTGTTGATATTGCATATGAAGCGATGAAAAGTTTAAATATCGAACCGAACATCCATCCAATTCGTGGTGGAACAGATGGATCACAATTATCGTATATGGGATTACCAACGCCAAATATTTTCACTGGTGGTGAAAACTATCACGGTAAATTTGAGTATGTTTCGGTAGATACTATGGAAAAAGCTGTTCAAGTAATTGTAGAAATTGCAAGACGATTTGAAGAACAAGCTTAAAAAGAGAACCAAGTAGTAATGAAGTGCTACTTGGTTCTTTTCTATAGTAAAAAATACAAAGTGAAACTTGTTACAAGACGTTTGTAAAAGGGGGAAATGTTATGAGTGAAAATCAGTTTCATGGTTATATAGGGACATATACCAAAGCAGAGAGTAAGGGGATTTATAAATTTATACTTGATACGAACATCGGAGAACTTAAAGGGATTGAATTAGCAGCTCATATAGGAAGTCCGACATATGTAACGATTAGTCATAACAACGAGTACCTTTATTCTGTTGCGAAAGATAATGGGTTAGGTGGAATTGCTAGTTTTTCCATTCATAATAAATCCGGTAATCTAAATTCGATTAACATGCAAGTTTTAGAAGGGGTATCGCCGTGCTATGTAAGTGTGAATCGGGAGAATAGTATAGTAGTAGCAGCGAATTATCATAAAGGAACAGTTGAATCTTATATAGTGAAAAAGGGTAGTGGAAGTATAAATACTGCTACGACAATTGTAGAACATAAAGGTTCAGGACTGAATAAGGAAAGACAAGAAAAGGCGCATGCTCATTATGCGAATTTTACTCCTGATGAAAAATATGTAGTAGCAGTTGATTTAGGAATAGACAAGGTGATTACATATAAAGAAAGTGACGGAGGATTAATGGAAGCTGCTTGTTTATCTGTTAAACCTGGTAGCGGTCCGAGACATCTTGTATTCCATCCCAATAAACATCTTGCATACGTTATGACGGAACTAAGTTCAGAGATTATTGTACTGCAATATGATGCACATAGTGGTAGTTTTAAAGAAAAACAATATATCTCTACATTACCTGAAGATTATAGTGAAGAAAGTTATGGAAGTGCAATTTATATCTCTTCAGATGGCAAATTTGTTTACGCAGCAAATAGAGGGCATAATAGTATCGCAGTTTTTCGAGTAAATGAGCATAATGGAGAGCTAACTTTTATTGAAACAGTATCGACAGAAGGAGATTGGCCACGGGACTTTTCTTTAGATCCGACAGAAAGATTTTTAATTGCTGCGAATGAAAAATCTAATACATTGACTTTATTCTCTAGAAATGAATTAACGGGGAAATTAGTGCTCTTACAGGATGGAATAAGTGCGCCAGAACCGGTATGTGTGAAGTTTTTGCATGTGAAAAAGTAGATAGGAGAACATTTATGAATTTCAAAGATTATAAGGTCTGTCATATATATGGACAACAAATGTGGCATGATCAAGCTATTATTATTGGAAATAAAGAAGGGTTAGAGCAATTAAGGGATATGATTGATTTGGCAATAAATGAAAATCAAAGTGAAGAAGTTTTCTTTCCAGTTGATTTCGAAGGATATACTTTAAAAGTCATGTGTGTAGAAGACGATGAGAAGTTAGAACACTTATCTTTACCATATCATGATGAAAACTATTATACAAAAAGCGATGATGAAATATCACCTGAAAATATATTAAAAAAAAGCACTTAAAAATGCTTTTTTTTAATATAGAACACGCCACAAATAAAAAGTCGCGTAAGACTCCCAATGTATCCAATTTACTGCAAATTCTTTTATTTCATTTTTAGTCGGTTTCTTTTCGGAACCTGTTATAAATTTAATTGCATTATGCAAACCAACATCATCAATTGGAAAAGCTGAAGGGAATCGTAAACAACGCATCAAAACATAGTGAGCTGTCCATGGCCCTATACCGCGAATGCTAGTTAATTGTTTTTCAGCTTGCTTCACATCTTGTATTTGTAATAGAGATTCTTTTGATAATTTACCTTCTGTAATGAGCTGCGCGACGTCAATTAAGTATTCGCACTTTCTTGTAGTCATTTTTAACATTGCGAGATCTTCTACACGTAGATTTGCTATTACTTCAGGTGAGGGGAATATCCAATGTTTTCTATCGTTCCAATCTACATAATCGCCAAAATTTTCGACTAATCTTCTTTTTAGAGTATAGGCATATGTGAGGTTGATTTGTTGACCTAGAATCCCCCAGCATAGTGCTTCAAATAAATCCGGAATTCCCAAAGTACGAAGACCGTAAAATTCTTTAATGGGTTTTTGAAGGAGTGGGTCGTGTTTAGCTAATTTATAGAAGGGAGCTAAATCAGTAGTTAAATCAAACCACTCTTTTACATAGTTAGATACGGCATCGTGTGCCCATTTTTCAGAGACATATGATTCTCCTAAAAAACGTATTTGAATATTACTATCGGCATTCAAACCAATTTCAACTAATGGATTTATGTTTTGAACAGGAATGACTTTATAGATTTTATTGTTTTCAATATGAAACATACATTCATTTTTAGAACGTGATAGATAGCGTAAGTTTTCTTGAAAACTAAATTCTTTTGGAACGACTAAAGACAATATTTCATTACAGCCCTCTGTCATATTTACTCCTCCCGAAGCGCTTCTAATTTGAGCAATTCTTTTTTCATTTCTAAACCACCTCTAAAACCGGTAAGTTTACCATTTTTCCCAATAACGCGGTGACAAGGAATAGTGATAAGCAGAGGATTTGCCCCAACGGCAGTCCCAACTGCACGTACAGCGTTAGGTTTTTGAATTCTTTCCGCAATCTCTGAATAAGAATGTGCCTCCCCATAAGGAATTTCACGTACTGTATTCCAAACAGCTAATTGAAATGCAGTTCCGTAAACATCGATAGGAATTGTAAAGGTTTCTAGTTTGGTTTCCAAATACTCGATAAGTTCTTTTGTATATGTTTGCAGATGATCTGGATTTTGGATGAATGTATGTTGTGGCAGTTTTTTGCTAGCCCACGTATTTAGTTCTTCAAAAGTTTCATTTTGCGATCCGATGAAGCATAATCCATTTGAAGTAGCTGCAATATGCATACGCCAATGTTTATGAATAAGCAATGTCCAATATATAGTTTTATTTTCATATGGTTTCATTATTTCATACCTCTTTTATTCCGTTCTTTTTTCGATATTCAGTAGGGGTAAATCCTGTCTTCTTTTTAAATAAAGTCGCGAAATACTCCGGATTTTCTATCCCGACATCAGTACTAATTTCCATAATGGATTGATTTGTATGTGAAAGGTATTCTGTCGCTTTTTTAATTCTGAATTGCTGTATATATTCTATTGGACTAATCCCTACAATTTTCTTGAAAGTGCGTTGTAGATGATAAGGGCTACCATGGCATATTTCTGCGAGTAAGTCGAGGGTTAACACGTCACAATAATGTTTTTGGATATATTCTTTAATTTGCTCTACCCATTCTTCATTAGGTAAAGTTAGCCCGTTTGGTTTACAACGTTTACACGGACGAAAATTTTCATGTAATGCTTGCTCTGCCTTAAGAAAAATACGTACATTGTTTTTATTCGGCATTCTCGATTTACATGATGGTCGGCAAAAAATACCGGTTGATTTTACAGCGTAAAAGAATTTGTCATCATATGTGGAGTCATTATGAATAATTGCTTGCCAATACTCATTTGTTACTGTGAACTCTTCATTATGCACAGAACATCACCTCTGGCATTAGTATAACCTGAATAAAGTACGTATGTACGTATTTACGAATGTAAGAGCAAGATTACAAAGATGAAACTATGATAGGGTATCTATTTTGTGTTAGCATGAAAATTGAAAATGCACATCAAGAGGAGGAACATAGATGAAGTTGATTTCATGGAATGTAAATGGTTTGCGAGCAGTTATTGCAAAAGGTGGATTTCTAGAATATCTAGAAGAATCTAATGCAGATATATTTTGTTTACAGGAAATTAAATTACAAAGTGGACAAATTGATTTAAATCCCGAGGGATATTATACATATTGGAATTATGCTGTGAAAAAAGGCTACTCAGGAACGGCTATTTTCACGAAAAAAGAACCGATTTCTGTTACATATGGTTTAGGGATTGAAGAGCATGATCAAGAAGGACGAGTTATTACGTTAGAATTTGATGATTTTTATATGATAACGCTGTATACACCAAATTCTAAACGAGGATTAGAACGTTTAGATTACAGAATGGAATGGGAAGATGATTTCAGGGCGTATATTAAGCGGTTAGATGAGAAGAAACCAGTTGTTTTTTGCGGTGATTTAAACGTTTCTCATAAAGAAATCGATTTAAAAAATCCGAAAAGTAATCGGAAAAATCCTGGTTTTTCCGATGAAGAAAGAGAGAAATTCACATGTGTTTTAGAGGCGGGATTCATTGATACGTATCGCTATCTTTATCCTGATCAAGAAGGAGCGTACTCATGGTGGTCATATCGTATGGGTGCAAGAGCGAAAAATATCGGTTGGCGTTTAGACTACTTTGTGATTTCTGAAAGGCTAAAACATAAAATTACCGATGCGAAAATTAATAGTGAAGTGATGGGATCGGACCATTGTCCAGTTGAATTACATATAGATTTCTAAAAAAAGAAGTATCTTCCTGAAAAAAGGAGATACTTCTTTTTTGTTCAGTTTGTTAAAATTTTTCAAATCATTCTTGAAATAATCTGATATTAAATATATACTTAATAACGATAATCATTATCACTGTTAGTGATTATCGTGGGATGAGGGTTGTAAAGAATTTAATACTAGGGGAAGTGAACGAGAATGGCTCTCCATTTTACGTAGATTTATTAATGATGTGAAATATAGATGAGGATTATGTTTCATATAATTAAGTTTCATTGTTGAAATAATATATTTGAAGATTTCGAGAGGAGATATATAAAGATGAACAAGAAGTTATTTACATTAGGGATGGTTACAGTTTTAAGTGTTGGTTTAGCAGCATGTAATAGTGCAGACAAAACTTCTGGGGAACAAAAACAACAGACAAAGGCTACGGAAACGAAAAAAGACGAAAAGCGAAAGATTACATATTTAGGTAAAGAATATACAGTACCAGCAAAAGTAGATAAAATTGCGACAGCTAGTTTAGAGTCAATGGAAGATGCGGCAGTACTTGGAATTAAACCGGTAGGTGCAATTACGGTTGGTGGGAAATTACCAGGGAACGTTGCAAAAGATTTAGAAGGTGCGAAATCTGTCGGTGAGAAAATGGAACCCAACTTTGAAACATTACTTCAATTAAAACCTGATGTTATTACATCAAGTACGAAATTCCCAGCAGAAGCGGCTGAGAAATTTACGAAGGTAGCTCCAACAATCCCAATATCACATGTTTCTACAGATTGGGAAGAAAACTTAAAATTAATGGGAGAACTATCTGGTAAAAAAGACAAAGCAGAAAAAATTATTAAGGATTATAAAGCAGACGCTGAAAAAGCGAAAGCAAAAATTGGAGATAAGTTAAAAGATAAAAAGGTACTTGTAATAAGATTAAGAGCTAATACATTATTCGTTTATCCAGAAGGAGTATACTTCAACCCTGTAATTTATAAAGACCTTGGATTAACTGCTCCAGAACAACTTAAAAATGTAAAAGCGCAAGAGAAACTCTCTTTAGAACAACTGGCTCAAATAAATCCAGATTACGTATTTTTACAATATGAAGCAAGTGAAAATAATAAACCGAAAGTGCTAGAAGAAATAGAAAGTAATCCAATTTGGCAAAGTGTAAATGCTGTAAAAGAGAAGAAAGTATTTGTAAATACTGTAGATCCTATTGCACAAGGTGGTACTGCTTGGAGTAAAACAGTATTTTTAAAAGAAGCAGTGAAAAATTTGACTAAATAATAAAATTAGTAAGGTGCGTTGAATGATATGCGGAAAATAAATTCACTTCCAATGATAATTTTATGCTTAGCACCCATATGTATTTTACTTACTGTTATTTTATCTATCTTATATGGGACAAAAAATATCGATTTTGAAACGACGTGGAATGCATTGTTTCATTTTGATTCGAGTAATGTAAATCATAATATTATTGTTACATCTCGTTTACCAAGGGTAATTGGAGCTCTTTTAGTTGGAGCTTTTCTAGCCATATCAGGAGCACTTATGCAGGGGATGACAAGGAATTATCTTGCATCCCCTTCTATTATGGGTGTGACGGATGGTTCTGCTTTTGTTATTACAATGTGTATGGTATTCCTTCCGGGAATGTCTTCAGTCAACATGATTTTATGTTCTATGCTGGGTTCAGCATTAGGTGCGGGAATTGTTTTTGGATTTGGTTCACTGCTTAGAAACGGATTGTCACCTGTAAGATTAGCAATTATAGGAACCGTGATAGGGACATTCTTAAGTAGTCTTTCTGCCGCAATTGCTTCTTATTTTCAAGTCTCTCAAAATATTAGTTTTTGGTACAACGCGAAATTAGATCAAGTAGATCCCAATATACTTAAATTAGCAATTCCTTTTGGTATAGTTGGTATTATTTTAGCACTTCTCATTTCAAAATCTATTACAATCCTTTCACTGGGAGAAGAAGTGTCTATTAATTTAGGGCAGCGTACGAAAATTATAAAAGTGACTGCAATTTTATCTGTTGTATTTCTGACTGGTACAGCAGTTGCTTTAGTAGGGAAAATAGGTTTTGTAGGACTAATTATTCCTCATATTACCCGCTTTTTAATCGGTGTAGATTATAAATGGATTGTGCCTTGTGCTGGAGTAATTGGTGGTGTGTTTCTTGCTTTATGTGATGTGTTAAGCAGATTTGTAAACTATCCATTTGAAACACCAATAGGCGTTGTTACGTCTCTAATTGGAATTCCTTTCTTCCTTTATTTAATTCGTACAAGAGGGGGAGAGAGACATGCTTAAAGGCTCAAATCAGCGTTTTGTAATGACTATGGGGACTATTATACTTTTAATTTTATGTACCATTTATATTAGCTTAACGAATGGTACATTTGATATTACAATTATGGACGTCTTTCGAACAATTTTTCGGATTGATCCAGTCCCAGAACATGATTTAGTTATATTTGATTTTAGACTGCCGCGAATCATAATTGCTGGCCTAGTAGGATTAGGTCTAGGGATAGCTGGCGCTGTTATTCAAGGGATTACGAGAAATGGTTTAGCAGATCCGGGTATTTTAGGAGTAAATGCTGGTGCAGGAACTGCAATCGTAATTTTTATGTTCTTTTTCCAAGGACAAATAAAGAGTACGGATTGGATTTCTATAATGATGATGCCGATGTTTGGCTTAGTTGGTGGGTTAGGCGCGGCTATATTAATTTATATATTTTCTTGGCGAAATGGAAAGTTAGATTCACAGCGTCTGTTACTAACAGGGATCGCAATAGGGTCAGGTTTCGGAGCGTTTTCTATGTATTTATCATTGAAAATGAAAGCAACTGACTTTGAAATGGCAGCTGTCTGGGTTTCGGGTAGCATATATAATGCAAACTGGAAATACATTATTGCAATGTTGCCATGGCTTATTATATTAATTCCAATTATAAAAAAGAAAGCTTATTTGCTAGATTTATTTCAATTGGAAGAAACGAGTATTACAAGTCTAGGTGTTTCAGTAGAAAGAGAGAAGTCTATTCTATTATTAAGCAGTATTGGACTTGTAAGTGCATGTGTTGCTGTTTCAGGAAGTATTGGATTTATTGGTCTAATGGCGCCACATATAGCCAAAAGACTTGTTGGCATTCAACATAAATATGTAATTCCTACATGCGGAGTAATTGGGATGTTACTTGTAATTGCTTCAGATTTTATCGCAAAAACAATTTTTATGCCTGCAGAATTGCCTGTAGGGATTGTTATTGCTATTGTCGGTGTACCGTATTTCTTATATTTACTTTATAAGGCGAAAGCGTAAGAGGAGGAAACATAAGTGAATATTTTAAGTGCAAAAAACTTGGAAGCAAATTATGAAAAACTTACAGTGTTTCGCGATTTAAATGTGGAAATACAAAAGGGAAAAGTAACGACAATTATAGGTCCAAATGGATGCGGAAAATCGACATTATTAAAAACGATGGGAAGAATTTTAAAACAAAAAAGCGGTAAAGTATATTTACAAGGACAAGATTTAAATACGATTTCAACGAAAGAAATCGCGAAACAGTTAGCTTTGCTTCCGCAAAACCCGATTGCCCCAGGAGAGATTAAAGTAGAAGAGTTGGTTTCTTATGGGCGTTATCCACATCGTAATAACGTGAATAAGTTAACTTCAAAAGATAAAGAAATGATTGATTGGGCATTAGATATTACCAAAACATCAGCGTTTCGAACGAGACAAATTGCGAATTTATCAGGTGGACAAAGACAAAAAGTATGGCTAGCAATGGCCTTAGCGCAAGAGACGGAAGTTTTATTATTAGATGAGCCAACGACATACCTTGATATGTCACACCAATTAGATGTACTGCAAATCGTTGAGAAACTGAATAAAGAACATAATTGTACGGTCGTAATGGTATTACATGATATTAACCACGCAGCTAGATTTTCAGATGAAATTATCGCAATGAAAGAAGGAAACATTATTACAACTGGTAGTCCTATAGAAATTATTACAAACGAGGTGCTAAAAGAGGTATTTCATATCGATGCGCGTGTCATGATAGATCCATATAACGGAGCTCCCGTTTGCTTCGGTTATGATAGTGTATTTCAAGAGGAAAAAGTAGAGATGTATGTAACGAGTTAAGGGGGGATGTGCATAATGAATACTGCTATTGAAAAACAACAAATTATTGTATCTAATACCGAACAGTGGAAAATGTATTCGACATTAGAGAATCGTGAGTATCAAATTCATATTTCAAAACCGAAGCAGCCAGCACCGGATTCTGGTTATCCTATTATATATGTATTAGATGGGAACGCCTTTTTCCAAACGTTCCATGAAGCTATTAAAATACAATCGGTAAGAGCAGAAAAAACAGGTGTGTCACCAGCAATTATAGTAGGTATTGGTTATCCAATTGAAGGCGCATTTTCAGGAGAAGAAAGATGTTATGATCTTACACCTGTCGTAATTTCAAAAGATGCCCCGTTAAAACCGGACGGTAAACCGTGGCCTAAAACAGGGGGAGCACATAACTTCTTTACTTTTATTGAAGAAGAATTGAAACCACAAATTGAAAAGGAATTTGAGATTGATAAAGGAAAGCAAACGTTATTTGGACATTCTTTAGGTGGTCTATTTGCTTTACATATACTATTCACAAGCGTAAATGCCTTTCAAAATTATTTTATAAGTAGTCCATCTATTTGGTGGAATAACCAATCCGTGCTTGAAAAAGAAAAGAATCTTATAAATGAATTAAACAATGCTAAGGTTGAAACGGGAGTATTCCTTACAGTTGGGTCATTGGAACGAGAGCATATGGTTGTAGGTGCAAACGAATTATCAGAGCGCCTTCTCCAAGTAAAACACGATCAGTTTAGGTTTATGTTTTATGAAGCTGAAGGGGAGAATCATGCATCTGTTGTGCCGACATCTTTAAGTAAAGGATTGAGATTTATTAGTCAAGTGTAGAAGATGTATATGAAAAAAGGTAAGCAATTGCTTACCTTTTTTCATTATTGTTTTATTGCTACGTATCCATCAATTAAAAGGCTTGTGAAAAAGCGATCGATTTGAGTAAATCCACATTCCTCCATGATAGCTAGTAGATTCGTTTCGGAAATAGGAAATATTTCTGTTTCAAAAGAATTTTCAAATCGGTTCCAATCTTCTAATGGAATTTGATTTTGCATCATGTGGTTGCGCCAAGCATTCAATTGTGCAGAAAACATACTTGTATGGGGTACACCATTTATTGTAGAGAGAAAGAATGGAGCACCAGGTTTTAAGCGACTACTAATTTCATTAAGAAGCTCTTTTTTCTCCTTAATAGTTGGGATGAAATGAAGAACAAGCATACAAGTAGCAGCGTCAAATAATGGATTGGTTAATAATGAATGGACAGTTCCATGTACAAAGTGAATTTGATTTTGTATGCCTTCGCTTTCAATTCTTTTTTTAGCTAGCTGTAGCATGCTTTCAGATGGATCAACACCTGTAAAAGATAAGTTGCTATTTTGTTTGCCTATTGAGAGAATTTCTTGTCCACCACCAGCACCTATAACTAGTAACTTTGGATTCATATTTTCTTTAGGGAGTGTAGTAAATAAGAAATGATTCATGATTTCATATAGGGTAAAATATCCAGGGATTTTCAACGGAATTGTTCGTTCATACGTATGTACAGTACAATCATTCCAGCTCATTTTTTAACCTCCTCTTTTACAATAAAGTTTCACTTTATTATGAAATGAAATGGTTAGAGGAAACAATCCCATAAATCTGGGGGGAATAAAGATGATTTATGAACAGGCAACGAAAGAAATAACAGTGTTAATGAAAAGCGAAAGCTCAACTAGACAATTCCAAAAAGGGTTTTTAAATATATTAAAAAAGTTAATTCCATTTGATGCTTCCTGCTTCACCGCTATAGACCCACGCACATTTTTATCAACCGGGGCATATACAGATCGAATAATTGAACAGCTGCATTCGCAGTTATTTATGAATGAATTTTTAGAGGATGATTACAACAAATTTAAAGATTTAGCACGAAAGGCCCCCCATGTTGGCGCGATACGTATTGTCACAAATGATAATCCGATAAAAAGCGCTAGGTATCGAAATATTTTAAAACCAGCCGGTTTTATAGATGAAGTAAGAGTGGTTTGTATGAGTAAAGGAAAATGTTTTGGACACTTAAGTTTGTTTCGAGATAATACAAGAGTATCTTTTCAACAAAATGAATGTGAGTATTTATCAAAAATAAGCTCTATTGTGGGAGATACATTAAGAAAATCATTTATAACATGTTCAGAGGAACAAGTGGAAGTAGTAGGAACGGGTACGATTATATTAAATGAAAAATTTGACCTACTATATTGGGATCAAAATGGAAAGGCATGGCTATCCACTCTTAGAACATATGAACAATTGAATGAAGATGACGTTCCAAGGCCAATACGTGCGGTTTGTTCAAGAGTGAAAGCCAACGAATCTAATAGGGAAGCAGCAGATGAAGGGGAAATGGTAGGTATTGGTTTATCTTGTGGACAATTTTTAGTTATTCGCGCGAGTAGGTTAGAAGGTTACGGTAGTTGTAATGATGGCTATATAGTTTTGTTTGAAAGAGCGAGGCCGGAAGAAGTTTTTCCCCTTATTGCAGATTCTTATAGTCTTTCTCAAAGAGAGAAGCAAGTGATAGTAGGGATTGTTAGAGGAATGTCAACAAAAGACGTGGCGGAAGAATTGCATATTTCTACGTATACAGTTCAAGATCATCTTAAATCCATTTTTGAAAAGGTAGGGGTATGTAGTAGAAATGAACTTATATGGGAGGTTTTTTCGAAGTTTTGTTTTTCTAAAGAGAAGTAATAATAGAAAAGAATCCAAAGTCATTTAGGATTCTTTTTTTTATAATTTTTTTTAGGATAACCAAAAACATTCAAATAAACATTTGAATGTTTTTGGTTAATAAGGTATACTGTATACATAATCAAATATATACTTGAATAAGAGGTGTTACTTATGAAAGAAGAACATTGTGAACTTTGTTATCACGATGAGCAAAAAGTAAAGCATGCAAGTGACATGTTGGAGAAAGAAAATATAAGTAGTGTAGCGAAAATGTTTAAGGCATTTGCAGATGAAACACGTTTGAAAATTGCTTATGCGCTGTATACGGAAAATGAGCTTTGCGTACGAGATGTCGCAAGTATTATTCATAGCAGTATTGCAACAGCTTCACATCACTTAAGGCTATTACAAACGATAGGATTAGCGAAAAAGCGTAAAGAGGGGAAACTTGTTTTTTATTCATTAGATGATTCTCACGTAAATGGATTAATTGAATTAGCGTTTAGTCATAGTAGTGAACTGAATAAGAAAGAACTTGATATGTAATCATGCATTTTCATAAAGATACTTCTTTATGAAAATGCAACTTTAAAAGGAGAGGAGATAATAAGTATGGTAAAGCTAGTTTTAATACGGCACGGACAAAGTGAATGGAATGTTGAAAATCGGTTTACAGGTTGGACGGATGTTGATTTATCCAATAAAGGTTTGGAAGAAGCAAGAGAAGCCGGAGTAATGCTGAAAGCTAATGGTTTCTCATTTGATATAGCATATACATCTGTTTTGAGAAGAGCGATGCGTACTTTATGGATTACTCTCGAAGAAATGGATTTGATGTGGATACCTGTTCATAAAACATGGAAATTAAATGAGCGTCATTACGGTGCGCTTCAAGGATTAAACAAGGAAGAAACAGCGAGAAAATATGGTGATGAACAAGTAACTTTATGGAGACGTTCAACAAATGTACGCCCACCATCACTTACAAAAGATGACAAAAGATATGAAGCGGCACATCCGAAATATAGAGATTTAAAAGATCATGAGTTTCCTCTTACAGAAGATCTAGAAGATACAGAGAAACGAGTTGTTTCATATTGGGATGAAGAGATAGCTCCTAATGTAAAAGCTGGTAAACAAGTAATTATTGCAGCACATGGAAATACAATACGTACTTTAGTAAAATATTTAGATCAAATGTCAGATGAAGATATAGAGAATGTAAACATTCCAACAGGAACACCATTGGTTTATGAATTGGATAATGATTTAAAACCGATAGACCATTATTATTTGAATAGGGAAATTTGTATAAAATAAACACTTTAATATACCCTACCGATGTATTGTATATTTATAATGGAGGTGATTTATATTGTTACATTATACGGTCGTAAATAAAAAGAATTGTGAGTCATGTGGATTATGTACTTCTATAGCACCTGATATATCAATTAGATGGAAGAGGGAAATCATTTAGTGCATTAGATAACAATCAAGGAATAATGGGAATCCCAAAAACTTTCTTGAAAGCAATGTTGGCGGCAAGTGACGGCTGTCCAACAAGTTCGATTCAGGTAAGAAAAGAGCCATTTATAAATAAGTGAAAATTCAATAGAGGAATTATTAAAGACAAAACAAAATTAAAAGGAGGAATTTATATGGGACATCATCAAGGTCACCAACATCATGGACATACTCACGGGCATTCGCATGGACATCATCATTTTGAGGAGAGCAGGAAAGGGAATAGAAAAGGGTTAATTACAGCTTTAGTAATTACAGCAACTATTATGTTCCTTGAATTTTTTGGAGGACTAGTTACAAATAGTTTGGCCTTATTATCTGATTCAGGACATATGTTAAGTGATACAAGTTCATTATTATTAAGTTTAATTGCAATAGGACTTGCAGCTAGAACGGTTACTTCTACAAAAACATATGGATATTATCGTTTTGAAATATTAGCAGCATTAATTAATGGAATTACATTATTTGTTGTAGCAGGGCTTATCGTATGGGAAGCAATTGGTCGTTTTTTTGAACCACCAACTGTAGCAAGTGGCCCAATGATGTTAATCGCATCAATTGGTTTACTAGCAAATTTAATTAGTGCATGGGCACTCATGAGACAAGGTGATGTAAAAAATAACGTGAATTTACGTAGCGCATATTTACATGTTCTTGGGGATGCTTTAGGATCAGTTGGCGCATTAGTAGCTGGTGTACTTATGTCATTATTCTCATGGTATATTGCAGATCCAATTATTTCAGTAGTTGTAGCTCTATTGATTTTAAAGAGTGCATGGGGAGTAACAAAACATTCCATTCATATACTTATGGAGGGTACACCTGTTTCAATTGAAATAGAACAAGTTAAGAAAGCTATTAAAGGAGTAAAAGGTGTACGTGATATACACGATCTTCATATTTGGACAATTACATCTGGATTAGATGCATTAAGCGTCCATGTAATGATTGATAAAAAACAAGATGATCAAGAAGTCCTTCAAAATATTATTAATATCTTAAAGCAAGAGTTCCATATTGAACATGCTACAATTCAAATTGAAACACTTAACATTAAACATAATGAAATGATTGTCTAATAAAATGCAAACGAAAGGCTATGGGGAAATTCTCCATAGCCTTTCGTTTGTTCAAGTAGAATTTTCCTTTTTGAAAGTTTTGTTTCAACTTTTCGTCTAAACAGACAAAAAGTTGTCACAATTCGGTCACAATTAGCATAAACATAAAATAGACGAAATGAACTTACTTCCAAAAGGGCTTGGTTAATTCAATTTATGATTAGTAAAGCTGAAAAAGAGCGGATTTAAAGTTCACTATATTCTCAAGGAGGTAGATCGTATGAAAACTATTCTTGCTATCGCTGGGCTTATTTGGGTTTTATCACATGGCATTCCAATTTATGAAGGAGAACAAATTCGCAGTGCTCTGAATAAAAATTTTAATGAATATCATATCATTGATCGGCAAGATAATGTTGTGACAGTTCGTGTAAATGACTGTTTTCATACGGTAACCGTTGAAGGAACTTCAGTAGTGAATGATACAAAAGTATGTGATCAGCAATAATTATATATAGGAAGAAAAAAGCCTCGATTTAAATGTGTGAAGATTGAGGCTTTTATATTTGTGGGCGAATAATAAGTGGGGAATGGACAATCCCGCTTATTATTGTTTCATTTTATCCCGCATTAGCTACCTGTAAAAGCTCGATTGGTGAGGGGTGATTAAAGTTTCACCTTATTGAGTTTTGATGGGAGATGAAATGTTTTTTTGAAAAAAAGAAAGGGTATCATATTAATTGAGATTGAGAAGCTAATGATGTGTTAAGAATAATCATAAAGCGAAAATATACTCATATGGGGTATCATACATAGATATTTGATGATATAATTGGTATACTCATAAAAGCAATTGTTTTATTGGATGAAGAGAAACTTTAAGAAGGTGATAATATGGATCATAAGGACCATGAATCAGTAACACATAGATCAGAAAAAGAAAAAGAACAAATTATAAATAGATTAAAGAGAATTGAAGGCCAAGTCCGTGGTATTCAAAATATGATTGAAAATGATCGTTATTGCGTGGATATTTTAGTTCAAATTTCTGCGATTAATGCAGCGATGAAAAAAGTAGGAATGGGTGTCTTAAAAAATCATACGAGTCATTGTGTTTCAGGAGCTATTAAAAATGGTAATGGTGACGAAGCAATTGAAGAATTAATGACAGTATTTGAACGTTTTTCAAAAGCATAAAAAGCCAAGCTAATTGAATATTAGCTTGGCTTTTTGTTTATATAGGAGAAGATATATAAATTCATAATTGGAGCAAAAAAATAAAGATTTTAGAAAAGAATTAAAATCATGATACAAAACCATTGATTACCTTAGGGGGGTATGGTAAGATGTAGTTGTGGTTAACAAACAATGAAGAAACAAGAGGAGGATTTTAAATGGAACAGTTAACATTACAAGTTGAAGGTATGTCTTGTGGACATTGTGTAAATTCTATCGAAGGCAGCGTGAAAGAACTAAACGGTGTTGAACAAGTGAAAGTTCAATTATCAGAAGGAACTGTTGAAGTTACTATCGACTCATCAGTTGTAACGTTAAAAGATATCGTTGCTGTAATTGAAGATCAAGGATATGATGTTCAATAATTATTTTTAGATACGGAAATAAATCGTACTTTAAACGAAGTACGATTTATTTTTCTAATAATTATACCTTATAAGGGTATATAGAGGTGAGAGACATGAATGAACAAAAAGAGGCCAATCTTCAAATATCAGGAATGACATGTGCAGCATGTGCAAATAGAATTGAAAAAGGTCTTAAAAAAGTAGAAGGTGTGCAAGATGCAAATGTAAATTTTGCACTTGAAAAAACAAAAATTATATACGATCCAACTAAAACTAATCCGCAACAATTTAAAGAAAAAGTTGAATCGTTAGGATATGGAATTGTAAGTGATAAAGCTGAGTTTACTGTTTCGGGAATGACATGTGCAGCATGTGCGAATAGAGTAGAAAAACGTTTGAATAAGCTAGAAGGTGTGAATAAAGCAACAGTAAATTTTGCTTTAGAATCGGCTACAGTTGACTTTAATCCTGATGAAATTAATGTAAATGAAATGAAGAGCGCGATTACAAAGTTAGGATATAAATTAGAAGTAAAATCAGATGAGCAAGATTCATCAACAGATCACCGCTTAAAAGAAATTGAGCGACAAAAGAAGAAGTTTATTTTTTCGTTTATTTTATCATT
The DNA here is from genome assembly GCF_003315125.1 of Bacillus sp. DB-2. Taxonomy (NCBI): domain Bacteria; kingdom Bacillati; phylum Bacillota; class Bacilli; order Caryophanales; family Bacillaceae; genus Bacillus; species Bacillus sp. DB-2. The sequence goes on from NZ_QNRN01000006.1 coordinate 215,391, forward strand.
TCCGTTATTGTGGGCAATGGTGAGTCATTTTTCATTTACATCTTTTATTTATTTACCTGATATGCTTATGAACCCTTGGGTGCAGCTAGCTCTTGCAACTCCAGTTCAGTTTATCATTGGTGGGCAGTTTTATGTTGGAGCTTATAAAGCGTTACGTAATAAAAGCGCCAATATGGATGTTCTCGTGGCACTTGGAACGTCTGCAGCATATTTCTACAGTGTGTATTTAAGTATTAGGTCGATTGGTTCTTCGGAACATATGACAGACTTGTATTTTGAAACGAGCGCAGTACTTATTACATTAATTATTTTAGGTAAATTATTTGAGGCGAAAGCAAAAGGACGCTCGTCAGAAGCAATTAAAAAATTAATGGGACTACAGGCGAAAACCGCTACTGTTGTACGAGATGGAACAGAAATAAAAATTTTAATCGAAGAAGTGGTAGCCGGTGATATCGTTTATGTGAAACCAGGGGAAAAAATCCCGGTAGACGGGGAAATTGTAGAAGGAAAGTCAGCAATAGATGAATCGATGTTAACAGGCGAGAGTATTCCGGTTGATAAAACAATTGGGGACGTAGTAATCGGTTCTACAATAAATAAAAATGGCTTTTTAAAAGTGAAAGCAACTAAGGTAGGAAGAGATACTGCATTAGCTCAAATTATTAAAGTAGTAGAAGAGGCTCAAGGTTCAAAAGCTCCTATTCAAAGGGTAGCAGATCAAATTTCAGGTATTTTCGTACCGGTTGTAGTTGTGATTGCTATTATCACATTTGCAGTGTGGATGCTATTTGTTACACCTGGTGATTTTGGCGGAGCACTTGAGAAAATGATAGCAGTACTTGTTATCGCTTGTCCGTGTGCTTTAGGTCTTGCGACACCTACATCTATTATGGCTGGATCAGGAAGATCAGCTGAATACGGTATTTTATTTAAAGGTGGAGAGCATTTAGAAGCAACGCATCGATTAGATACGATTATTTTAGATAAAACGGGTACAGTGACAAATGGAAAGCCGGTATTAACGGATATAATTGTAGCAGATGGATTTGAAGAGAAGGAAATATTAAAATTAGTCGGTGCAGCAGAAAAAAATTCTGAACACCCACTTGCAGAAGCGATTGTAGAAGGAATTAAAGAAAAGAAAATTGTTATCCCAAGTTCAGAAACATTTGAAGCGATTCCGGGATTCGGCATCGAATCAGTTGTAGAAGGGAAACAATTATTAATTGGTACACGTCGATTAATGAAGAAATTCGATATTGATATTGAAGAAGTTTCTAAATCGATGGAAGCGCTAGAACGAGAAGGAAAAACAGCAATGCTTATTGCGATTAATAAAGAATATGCTGGTATAGTGGCTGTTGCGGATACTGTAAAAGATACTTCAAAAGCAGCTATCGCAAGACTTAAGAAAATGGGTCTAGACGTTGTTATGATTACAGGAGATAATACACAAACTGCTCAGGCAATCGCTAAGCAAGTTGGTATTGATCACGTAATTGCAGAAGTATTACCAGAAGGAAAAGCAGAAGAAGTGAAAAAACTGCAAGCGCAAGGTAAGAAAGTAGCAATGGTTGGAGATGGAATAAATGATGCTCCTGCACTGGCTACGGCGGATATCGGTATGGCAATTGGAACCGGAACGGATGTAGCAATGGAAGCGGCAGATATTACGTTAATCCGTGGCGATTTAAATAGTATTGCAGATGCAATTTTTATGAGTAAAATGACGATTAGAAATATTAAGCAAAATCTATTCTGGGCGTTAGCTTATAACGGCCTAGGAATTCCAATTGCGGCGCTCGGTTTCTTAGCTCCTTGGGTTGCAGGTGCAGCAATGGCATTTAGCTCTGTATCAGTCGTATTAAATGCATTAAGATTACAAAGAGTTAAATTGAAATCTTAAACACTTCCAGCTATAAAGCGAATTTAATATGCTTTTTACAATAAACAATACTTTGTATAAGTATTGTTTATTGTTCGTCTAGAAAGAAAAGTCGATATAATATAGAAAGAGCAGAAGTAGAATCATATATAGTGGTAGAAACTGTTTCGAAAATAAACACGAAATAATTATCGGAATAACCGAAATAAAAGAGTTAGTTTGATAAGGAGTTTTACATATGTTTAAAGATATTAAAATTAGAACATTCCAGAAAGAGGATTTAGAGCAAGTATTACAATTGTTCTATGAAACGGTTCATACGGTGAATGCAAAAGATTATAACGAGTTACAGCTACAGGCGTGGGCCCCAGAGCGACTAGATAGAGAGAGATGGCTACAGTCTTTAGAAAAGAATATTTGTTACGTTGCTGATTATAAAGGTGTGATAGTGGGATTTGGGGATTATAATGATGATCATTACGTAGATCGCTTATTTACGCATAAAGATTATCAAGGAAAAAGGATAGCATCATACATACTACAGAAGTTAGAAAAAGAAGCAGTGAACTTGCAGCATAGGGATATATATACAGAGGCGAGTATTACAGCAAAACCTTTCTTTGAAAGCAAAGGTTTTATTTGCATAAAGGAACAAAATAAGCAGCATAATGGTCAAATTTTTATTAATTATGTCATGAAAAAAATCGCCTTCTCATAAATGAGAAGGCGATTTTTCATTATTTTACAGCTTCTTTTAGTTCTTTACCAGCTTTAAAAGCAGGTACTTTAGAAGCTGCGATTTGCATTTCTTCACCCGTTTGTGGGTTACGGCCTGTACGAGCAGCTCTTTCACGAACTTCGAATGTACCGAATCCGATAAGTTGTACTTTTTCGCCAGCAGCTAAAGAGTTAGTGATTGATTCTACTACAGTTTGTAAAACTACAGTAGCTTCTTTTTGAGAAATCTCAGCGTTTTGTGCTACGTTTTTGATTAATTCTGTTTTATTCATGTTTTCACCTCATATGTAAATAATGCTATTTAAGTTGTTATTATAACGTATAAAACATTCGAGAACAAGTGTACGCACATATATTCGTAAAAAAAATGAAATTTGTAATATTTTTTAGGACCAATTTATAGACATTCAATTTAAGCGGATACAGATTTTTTCTTTAATGCAGTTTGCTCTTTATTGGAAGGTAGTTTCTTATTATAAGATATGAAATAAGGTAATGCTACAAATAACATACCCCCTACTAAGTTTCCGAAGAAAACAAAAATGAAGTTTGGAAAATATTTAACCCAAGTTAAATGACCAGAAAAAATTGCAGCTGGGATGACAAACATATTGGCTACAACGTGTTGAAATCCAATCGCAACAAAAGTCATAACAGGGAACCAAATACCGACAATCTTTCCGATAAATTCTTTACTTCCCATACTGAGCCAAACAGCTAAACAAACGAGCCAATTACACCCGATTGCAGAAATGAAGGCTTGCAGTGGTGTATCTTGTAGTTTAGCTTGTGCAATAGAAACTGTTTTTGCTAAAAAAGCTCCCTCCGTTAAGCCGACGATATGACCAAAAAAATAAGCGACGAATATAGCACCTATGAAGTTGCTAAACGTAACAATAACTAAATTTCGTATGAAGTGAAATAAGTCGATTTTTTTGTGAAGCCATGCCATTGAAACGGTCATCATGTTGCCAGTTACTAATTCACCGCCTGCAAGGATAACGAGTATAAGACCGATAGGGAATACGGCAGCACCTAAAAAGCTAGTAAATGATCCCCAAGATTTTGGCATTGTTCCGATAACATGGATATCAAGTAAATATCCTAATGCTATGAAAGCACCACCAAAAAAACCGAGAATTAGCATAGGGAGCAATGATAAATGAGCTTTTTTTCTTCCAGAATTAGCAGCAAGTTCCGTAATTTCTTCTGGTGTAAATACAGACATGAATAACCTCTCCTCAATAGAATGATGGAATGAATAGAAGAAACATTTTAAAGAATCTATGTATGATAAAAATATGATATGACTTCTGTATAAATTTGTCAAAGTGAGTGGGGATGAAATTGGATATAACGAACATTGTTCATGTTGTCACATTAATGTAACAATAAGGATTTAAAGTGATTTTAGAGGTGAAAACATGAATACGCATCATGTAAAAAAAGAACGAAAAAAATCAATCGTAAAGATATTTATTATTAGTTTCATAAGTATATTAATGATACCAGTAAGTTTGTATTTCTATGCGACTGAAATAGAAAGAAGACTAGTAACAGTTACGTGGAATGAAATAGAAGCTCCTACAATTCCTAAAGAGTTTAATAATAAAAAAATATTGCAGTTCTCAGATGTACATTTAGGACCAGATTTTACATTGAAACAACTAGAAAATTTGGTGGAGAAGATGAATGAATTACATCCAGATATAGTAGTTTTTACAGGAGATTTAATAGATAAGTTTGGATCCTATAGTGCGGAAAGAGAAGAAGCAAAGGTTATTTTGCAGAAAATTAAAGCTCCCCTAGGAAAATATGCTGTGTTTGGGAATCATGATAGAGGTGGGGGCGGTAGTTTATTTTACAAAAAGTATATGGAGGAAGCTGGTTTTTCTGTGTTAGTAAATGAAGTGCAGAAAATTAAAGCGGAAAACGGCAAGTATATTACAATATCAGGTTTGGATGATTTTTTATTAGGGAAGCCACAAATAGACTCGACTTTAAAAAACTTAAGACAGCAAGATTTCAATATGCTATTAATACATGAGCCGGATGTTGTAGATAAAGTATCTCGTTATCCAGTCGATTTTCAAATGTCAGGACATAGTCACGGAGGACAAGTTCAAATTCCTTTTGTAGGTCCTTTAATTACTACAAAACTAGCTGAGATTCATGTTGAAGGTATGTATGAATTAGAAGGAACGAGTAAGCCGTTACATTTATATGTAAATCGAGGTATTGGGACAACCCGAATGCCTGTTAGATTTTTGAGTGTACCGGAACTTTCACTATTTGTATTGAAGCAAAGTAGTGACTGAAGTAGAACGTTTAATATTTTGAAGAATTAAGAGTACTTTTAAAGAAAGTTCTCTTTTTTTATTGGTTAAATACAGAATATTATGTATTTTTTATTTAAACTGTTAAAAAGAAAGGGGAATTTCTATGATAGAAACATGGCATAAAGAATTGGAAAGTTTATATAATCAAATGGTTTCGTGGCGAAGAGATTTTCATCAATACCCAGAGCTATCGTTTCAAGAAATAGAAACACCGAAAAAAATAGCTGGAATTTTAAAAAGTTTTCATATTGATGTGAAAACAGATGTCGGGGGAAGAGGGGTAATCGGCGTAATTGAAGGTGGAATACCTGGGAAGACGATGGCGCTACGTGCTGATTTTGATGCACTACCTATTCAAGATGAAAAGAAAGTTTCATATAAATCAAAGGTTCCTGGTGTAATGCACGCTTGTGGCCATGATGGACATACAGCAACACTTTTAGGAGTTGCAAAAATATTAAGTGATAACAGAGACCAACTTTCAGGAAAAATAGTCCTTATTCATCAACATGCAGAAGAGAAAGAGCCTGGCGGAGCAATTGCCATGATTGAGGATGGTTGTTTAGAAGGAGTAGATGTTGTTTTTGGTACACATTTATCTTCTCAGATGCCTTTAGGAATTGTTGGAACGAAAGCTGGAGCAATGATGGCGGCAGCTGATACTTTTGAAGTGAAGATTCAAGGGCGAGGTGGTCACGGCGGTATGCCACATCATACTGTAGATGCTATTATCGTTGCAACACAAGTTATTAATCAGTTGCAACTTTTAGTGAGTAGAAAAGTCGATCCACTTCAATCAGCAGTTTTAACAGTTGGTACATTCCATGCCGGGCAAGCCGATAATATTATTGCGGATACTGCTACGTTTACAGGAACCATTCGAACGTTAGATTCTGAAGTGAGAGAATATATGGAGAAGGAATTTAGACGAGTTGTTGAGGGGATTTGTCAGTCCCTTCATGCTGAAGTTAATATTCAATATAAACGAGGCTATCCAATATTAATAAATCATGTAGCTGAAACACGTCATTTTATGACGGTTGCGGAACACGATCTTGGCAAAGAAAGGGTCATGGAAGTACCACCTATTATGGGCGGAGAAGATTTTGCATACTACTTAGAACATGTTCCAGGAGCATTTTTCTTCACAGGTGCCGGTAATGAAGAAATAGGGGCAACATATCCACACCATCATCCTCAATTCGATTTTGATGAACGTGCGATGTTGGTTGGTGGGAAGTTGCTTTTAAGTCTTGTGAATAGTTATTCAAGAGATGGAAAAGAATTTCTTCATCATGTAGAAGTGAAAAAGTAATTTACATAAATAAAAAACAACAATAGGTCATATAAAACCTATTGTTGTTTTTTATTATTTTTGCAAGGAAAGACTATCAAAATATGTTCTATAGTTATTAGAGAATTCAAAGTTGTTTTTTGCATCCCAATTAATAGACCAAGACATTAGGCCACGGAATGCAGGATAGCCACTCTGATTTGAAAGTTTATACTTTCCTCCGAAAGGAATTCCTTTAATGATATAATCTAAAGCTTTTTTCATTTCAGTTGGAGAAATATATCCGCCACTTGGAGCGGCCGCTGGTGCTGCAGGAAGTCCAATCATGACTTGATCCGAGCGAAGAGGCGGGAAAATGTTATTTGCATTACCACCTACAGGAAAACCATGTAAGAGCATATCTGCCATAGCGACTTCGTAGTCTGCAGTACCTTGATTGTAGTTATTACCGTCCATTCCAATCCCGCTACCAGCGTTGTAGTGTTGAACGTGAATGTATGTTAGTTTGTCTTTCACTCCGTAAATAATAGGTAAATATGCACCCCAGATGCTTCCATATGCGCTATAGCCGCCTTGAACATAAGCTGTTTCAGGAGCCATGCTTAATAGGAAATCTGGACCGTAATGGTCTGAAATCGTTCGAATTGCTGAGATAAGATTCACGATTTGAGGAGTTGTTGGGTTTTTAAAATTAGTGTCATTACCGTTTAAGTAAATACCTGATTCAAGGTCAATATCTATTCCATCAAAACCGTATTTATCGATTAGAGATTGTATGGAATTAATAAAACGTTGTTTAGCAGCATTGTCAGGAAGTAAAACGACCCCATTTTGTCCACCTATTGAAAGAACTACTTTTTTTCCTTTACTTTTTAAATAGGAAATATCAGATTTGAATTCTGCATCTGTACCATACACAGGGGAAAATTCAACAGTGGAACGATCACCACCAGTTTCACCGAAAGATACATTTATTACATCCCATTTTGGTGAAACATCTTTTAATTTAATAATGCCAGTACCGTTATCAAAGTTATGCCAATATCCAACGAGTAATTTTGACCCTAAATTGTTTGCTGCTTGTGCTTGAAAGGGAGCTAGCGGTAGCAGTAAGAAAATTACTAAAGTACAACAAATGAATTTAAACTTGTTTAACATATCAACACTCCTATACAAAAAGTTGTCTAGATGTATAATCTTGTTTATTCAATGATATCTGAAAATTCATTCTTTTGTAAGGTGACTATAATTTTCTCAACAATTGTGTATGGGAAATTATTAAACCTAATGAAATAATTTTTGAAGGAGGTCGAATTACGATTGTTAAATTCAGAATATTTTGATATATTTTAAAGTATAGGATAAGATTTTTCACATAATACTCTTACATAAATTTCAAAATTAAGTTTGGAAGGGGATGTACAAGAGTTGGATAAAAATCTTAAGAAAGACCTCAAAATACGCCACATTACAATGATTTCCATTGGTGGCGTAATAGGAGCTGGTTTGTTTGTTGGAAGTGGTGCGGTTGTGCATTCAGCAGGTCCAGGTTCTATCGTTTCATATGCATTAGCAGGACTTCTAGTTATTTTCGTTATGAGAATGCTAGGAGAAATGGCAGCTATTAATCCGACAAGTGGTTCATTTGCAACATATGCAAGAGAGGCAATTGGTCCATGGGCAGGTTATACAATTGGGTGGCTATATTGGTTTTTCTGGGTAATTGTTATTGCAATAGAAGCTACAGCAGGTGCTGGTATTATTCAATACTGGATTCCAGAAATCCCACTCTGGTTATTAAGCTTAATATTAACGATTTTATTAACGTTGACGAATGTTTTCTCGGTGAAATCATTTGGAGAATTTGAATATTGGTTTTCATTTATTAAAGTAATAAGTATTGTTTTGTTCCTTTGTCTTGGACTAGCTGTTATTTTAGGATTTGTACCAGGAACGGAAGCACCTGGCACTTCGAATTTGGTAGGTCAAGGAGGATTTATGCCAAATGGTATAAGTTCGGTGTTACTTGGAATCACCGTCGTTATATTTTCATTTATGGGATCTGAGATTGTTGCAGTGGCCGCTGGAGAGTCTGCCGAACCTGTAAAGGCAGTCAAAACAGCAACAAATAGTGTAATTTGGCGTATTCTCGTATTTTTCATTGGATCGATCGCTGTAGTTGTTACACTCCTTCCGTGGAATTCGGCGAACATACTAAAAAGCCCATTTGTGGCGGTACTGGAACATATAGGGATACCAGCGGCAGCGCAAATTATGAATTTTATCGTTTTAACAGCTGTACTTTCTTGTTTAAATTCGGGTTTATATACGAACTCAAGAATGCTTTTTTCAATGGCAGAAAGAGGAGATGCGCCAAAGGCATTTTTGAAATTGAACAGTAGTGGTGTTCCAGTTCGGGCGGTTTTATTTGGAACTTTCTTTGCTTACATTGGAGTTGTTTTTAGTTACATATCTCCAGATAAAGTATTTTTATTTTTAGTGAATGCATCTGGCGGGATTGCGTTACTCGTTTATCTCGTTATAGCAGTTTCACATTTCAAGATACGTAAAAAAATGGGGAAAGCGGAACAACAAAATTTGAAAGTGAAAATGTGGCTTTTTCCATATGTAACATATGTTACAATTGCTGCGATTATAGCAGTTTTAGTTGCCATGCTCGCAATTGAATCTTTACGTTCACAAGCGCTTTTAACAATGCTTGTTACTGTTCTTATAATAATTTCTTATTTTATTTTTAATAGAAATAAAAATAGTACATTGTTGAATCCTAAAAGTAAGAATGAGGAATCTGTTCGATTCTAATTTCTTGTTTTAGAAGAGAATTACACCCAATCATTGCTATAAAAGAATCATATATAATCATAGAAACAAGTAATTACTATTGTCATAGTGAATATAAACTTTTTTCTTGACTTTTTATATGAAGGCGAGCAAAATGGTAAAAAAGGAAGGGGGGATGACGATGGAAGAGTACGTATTAGAGCTGTATAACTTTTTATATACGACAGAATGGCAAGATATTGTTTCATTTCTAGGAATAATGTTTTGTATGAAAATTGTAATTGTATATATGGAAGAGCAAGGTATGTTCTATTCCTTCTCATCTCCGTTCGATGTGCAGCGCGAGCCGTTGCCAAACTATGCCAAGGTAAATTACGAACAATTTCCTTTTGTGATTTTCTTTATGATTCGATTTATAACAGCAATTGTAAAGAAAAAGGAAAGTGACGATGAAGAGTGCCACTCAACTTGTAATATAGCGACTGCTTTTTAAGCTAAATACAAGGAGGAGATTTATATGTGGTTTCGATTTCTTATGATTGGTTTCTTTTCATTAACAGCAATTTCATTAATGGGATATCAAGTGTCTGAAATATATCAAGCGTATAGCAGTACGTTTTTTAACAAAAACTAATCGCATTGCTATTTGAATAATAAAGCGATAAAATCCTTCTTAAGAAGTATTGTTAAGAAGGGTTTTTTCTTTGCCCTGTCTTACTGTGTCAAACTATTGTCACATTTACACTGTGAATAATATGTTAAAATAGTGAGGTTACGTATACATATTTGAAGGAAGAGGAGTGACCATTTTGGTGGATCAATCAACGAATCAGAAAAGCTATGCTCCTATTGTGATAACGCTTTCTGTAATTGTAAATGCGATTATTTTATTTTTGTTCTTTGGACCTGTTGGCTATGAAGGAGAAGTACATTTTGATGTAACAATTTTACCAATGTTAAATGCAATTTTTAATAGCTTTACGTTCGTATTCTTATTAGCAGCTTTATACTCTATTATTAAGAAGAATGTGAAAATGCACCGTGGTTTCATCCTAGCAGCATTTACAACGACGTTGCTATTTTGTGTTTCTTATTTATCGTATCATTACTTGGCGCCAGCAACACATTTTGGCGGAGAAGGATTCATTAAATATGTGTATTTCATCATTTTAATTACACATATTATCCTTGCAGCAATTATTGTACCACTTGCATTGTTTGCACTTGTATTTGGTTTTACAAATCAATTAACACGTCATCGTAAAATTGTACGTTGGACGATGCCAATTTGGTTATATGTAAGTTTATCTGGGGTTATTGTTTACTTAATGATCTCGCCTTATTATCAATAAAAAATCTCAGCCTTTAAGGCTGGGATTTTTTTGTTAAGCAAATTTGTTTGTGAAATTAAAAAAGTGTGGTATACAAAAGTATAGTTGCTTTTCATATGGAAGGGATGGTAAAGGTATATGCAAAATTTTGTATTTCGTAATCCAACAAAACTTATTTTTGGTAAAGGACAATTAGAGCAGTTAAAAACTGAGATTCCACAGTTCGGTAAGAAAGTTCTTCTCGTATATGGAGGAGGCAGTATTAAAAGAAACGGTATTTATGATAATGTAATTTCTATTTTAAAGGATATAAATGCGGAAGTGTTTGAATTGACAGGTGTTGAACCGAATCCTCGTTTATCAACTGTAAAGAAAGGGATTCAAATTTGTAAAGACAATGGAGTCGAATTTATTTTAGCGGTTGGCGGAGGAAGTGTAATCGACTGTACGAAAGCGATTGCAGCTGGTAGTAAGTATGATGGAGATGTGTGGGATATTGTAACGAAAAAAGCATTTGCTAGCGAGGCGTTACCATTTGGTACTGTGCTTACGCTTGCAGCAACAGGATCTGAAATGAATGCAGGATCTGTAATTACAAACTGGGAAACGAATGAAAAGTACGGCTGGGGCAGTCCAGTTACATTCCCTCAGTTTTCAATTTTAGATCCACTACATACTTCGTCTGTGCCGAGAGATCAAACGATTTATGGTATGGTCGATATTATGTCGCACGTATTAGAGCAATATTTCCATCACGGCATGAATACAGAATTACAAGATCGTTATTGTGAATCTGTTTTAAGAACAGTAATTGAAACAGCTCCTAAGCTTTTAAGTGATCTAGAAAATTATGAGCATAGGGAAACAATTTTATATTGCGGTACTATGGCGTTAAACGGCATTTTAGCGATGGGAGTAAAAGGAGACTGGGCAACTCATAATATTGAGCATGCAGTTTCTGCTGTTCATGACATACCGCATGGGGGCGGACTCGCAATTTTATTCCCGAATTGGATGAAGCATGTTATAGATGAAAATGTGAGTCGCTTTAAACAGTTCGCTATTCGTGTATTCGATGTAGAAACAGATGGGAAGACAGATAAAGAGGTTGCGTTAGAGGGAATTGAGGCGTTACGTCAATTTTGGACTTCAATTGAAGCTCCAGTAACATTAGCTGATTACGCTATTAGAGAAAGTGAAATTGACTTAATGGCGGATAAAGCGATGGCTTATGGTGAATTCGGTAACTTTAAAAAATTAAATAAAGATGATGTTCTTGCAATTTATAAAGCTTCTTTATAAGTGAAGCGAGAGAAGAAACCTATTTGATTGCTGTATCAAATAGGTTTCTTTTTTGTTGTTTATAACCGGTTTTGATTGATAATGATTATTTTTGGATGTTTGTGGTTGATTTTTGTGATCGTTTTCATTATACTGTAATCAAAGAAGAGGTGAATAAAATGTTAACTCCTGAACGTCATCAAATGATATTGCAACTTGTAAAAGAGCAGAAGGTTGTTAAATTACAACAATTAGTGGAAAGAACAGAAAGCTCTGAATCAACAATTCGTCGTGATTTAGCGCAATTGGAAAAGCAAAGGTTATTAAAAAGAGTTCACGGTGGTGCTGCTGTTTTAACAGGAAAAGGACAAGAGCCAACGATGGTTGAAAAATCATCCAAAAACATTCAAATAAAACACCAAATTGCGAGGTATGCGGCTAACATTGTTGAACAAGGTGATTGTATTTATTTAGATGCAGGAAGTACAACATTTGAAATGATTCCATTTTTAATAAATAAAGATGTTACAGTCGTTACGAATGGACTTATGCATATTGAAGCTTTAGTTGAAAATAATATTCGTGCATATTTACTGGGCGGGATGATGAAGAGTAGGACGAAAGCTTTAATTGGTGCTATGGCACAGGAAAGTATGCAGAAGTATCGCTTCGATAAATCTTTTTTAGGAGCGAATGGTGTACATGAACAGCTTGGTTTTACAACGCCAGATCCAGAAGAGGCACTCTTAAAACAAATGGCATTAACATTAGCAAACGAAGGATATTTCTTAATTGATGAAAGTAAGTTTTCAGAAGTTGCGTTTGCGAAAATTGCAAATGTTGAAGATGCAAGTATTATTACAAACCATTTAGAAATTGATTTAGAAAAATATAAAAGACAAACCAATGTAATTGAGGCTGATAAACAATGATCTATACAGTTACTTTAAACCCATCTATTGATTATGTAGTACAAGTTAATTCTTTCGATTTAGGAACAGTAAACCGAGCAGAGAAAGATATGAAGTTTCCTGGAGGAAAAGGGATTAATGTTTCTCGTGTTCTTCATCGTTTAAGTGTTGAAAATGTAGCGCTTGGATTTACGGGTGGATTTACAGGCCAATTTATTAAAGATGTATTGCATGATGAAGGTGTAACAACAAACTTCGTCCAAGTAGATGGAGATTCTCGAATTAATGTGAAAATAAAAGGGCAAGAAGAAACAGAATTAAATGGACAAGGTCCTATTGTGACAAATGAGCAATTTGAACAATTGATGAAAAAAATCGAAAGTATGCAATCTGGAGATTGTGTTGTACTAGCTGGAAGTGTACCTTCTTCTATTCCAAATACATTTTATGAATCAATCGCAGAGTTTGGAGCGGAAAAAGGTATTCGTGTAGTGGTAGATGCAAGCGGTAGTGCACTGCAGCATGTAATTAAAAATAAGCCGTTTTTAATAAAGCCAAATCATCATGAACTTGGTGAGTTATTCGGAGTGGAGCTTTCAACCGTAGAAGACATATTACCGTATGGAAGAAAATTAATCGAACAAGGTGTAGAGCACGTTATCGTATCAATGGCAGGAGATGGAGCTTTATTATTTACGGCAGAAGGTATATATGAAGCAACTGTTCCGAAAGGTGTTGTAATTAATTCGGTTGGGGCAGGAGATTCTCTCGTTGCTGGATTTGTAGGTAAATATGAACAGACAAAAGATATTGAAAAAGCATTTCAATATGGTGTTGCAACAGGAAGTGCAACAGCATTCTCGGCGGATTTATGTACAAAGGAAAAAGTAGAAGGATTATTGTCGCAAGTAATTGTAGCTAAGCGATAGGGGGAAGCAGCATATGAAAATTACAGAACTATTAAAAAGGGATACAGTCATTATGAATTTGACAGCTTCAAATAAAGAAGCTGTCATAGATGAATTAGTTGAAAAGTTAAGCGGGGCAAATCGTTTAAATAGTAAAGCTGAATTTAAAGAAGCTATTTTAAAGCGAGAGTCACAAAGTACAACAGGCATTGGTGAAGGTATTGCTATACCTCATGCGAAGACGAATGCCGTTAAGCAACCGGCGATTTGTTTTGGTAGAAGTGTAAGCGGTATCAACTATGAATCACTTGACGGACAGCCTGCACATTTATTCTTTATGATTGCTGCAAGTGAAGGGGCGAATAATACTCATTTAGAAACGTTGTCTCGTCTATCTACATTATTAATGGATGAAGGTTTTCGTAAACAATTATTAGAAGCAAAGGATGAAGAGGAACTTCTTCGTTTATTTGATGAAAAAGAGAGTGAAAAAGAAGAAGAAGTTGAAGTAGCAAAGCCGGAAGGGAATGAGCCATACGTATTAGCTGTTACAGCTTGTCCAACTGGTATCGCTCACACATATATGGCTGCGGATAGTTTAAAAGCAAAAGCAGCAGAGTTAGGAATAGCGATTAAAGTTGAAACGAATGGATCAACAGGTGTTAAAAACGATTTAACGAAAGAGGACATTGAACGCGCAACGGCTATTATTGTAGCTGCAGATAAACAAGTAGAAATGAATCGTTTTGCTGGGAAGCATGTCATTCAAGTACCAGTCGCCGACGGGATTAGAAAAACTGAAATCCTTCTTAATCGAGCTATAAAACAAGATGCACCAATCTTTAAAGGTGTAAAAGAGGATGGGAAGGCAGAAAATGTAGAGAAAGAAAAAGGGCTAGGAATTTATAAGCATTTAATGAGCGGTGTAAGTAATATGCTTCCGTTCGTTGTTGGTGGTGGAATTTTAATTGCACTAGCATTTATGTTCGGTGGAATTAAGGCGGAAGGTCCTATTGCTGAAATGTTAATGAATATTGGCGGTGGAGAAAAAGGAGCCTTTTTATTCCTTGTACCTATTTTAGCTGGATTTATTGCAAGTTCTATTGCTGATCGTCCTGGTTTTATGCCTGGTGTTGTCGGTGGATTTTTAGCAGCACATGCGAATGCTGGATTTTTAGGTGGATTAATTGCTGGTTTCTTAGCTGGATATGTTGTTTTAGGATTGAAAAGATTATTTTCAGGATTACCAGTACAGTTAGAAGGAATTAAACCTGTTTTGTTATATCCAGTCTTTGGATTATTGATTACAGGAGTTGTAATGCAAAAAGTAGTAAACCCGCCTGTAGTAGCATTAAATGAAATGTTAACAGGATGGTTAAATGGTTTGAACGGTACGAATGCTATATTATTAGGTCTTATTTTAGGCGGTATGATGGCAATTGATATGGGTGGTCCAATTAATAAAGCGGCATTTACATTTGGTATTGCTGCAATAGAAGCAAATAATTTTGGAGTGCACTCTGCTGTTATGGCTGGTGGTATGGTACCGCCACTTGCGATTGCATTAGCAACTACATTCTTTAAAACAAAATTTACAGAAGCAGAACGTAAATCGGGTTTAACAAATTATATTATGGGAGCATCGTTTATTACAGAAGGGGCGATTCCATTTGCAGCTGCCGATCCGGTTCGAGTAATAGTAAGTTGTGTTGTTGGTTCAAGTATCGCGGGTGCCTTATCTATGTTATTCCAAATTACATTGCCGGCACCGCATGGTGGATTGTTTGTTATCGCATTAGTGAATAAACCGTTGCTATACATTTTCTCTATATTAATTGGGACGATTGTTTCAGCTATTATGATAGGTGTTTGGAAGAAGAAAGTTAAATAAAAGATAAAAAGGGACAGCTAATAGGAGTTGTTCCTTTTTCGTTACAAAAAGTAATTTAATAATTGGATTATGATGGATTTTGGTAAAAGATGTAATGAAAAGTGATTTTTTTGTAACAAAAAAGTAATACTGTAATTTTTTCTGGAAAAAAATTCTTATGCTAATTTGTGAGAAATATATGAAAACTATTGCTAATTTTGGTAGAAATACAATTCTTTAATATGGAAATTTATGTTACAAATCATTAATCGTTTATTACGAATGCTTTGTAATTGTGTGATTTTCGAAATTCTACAAAAAACTGTTGCTATAATGAGAACACGAAAACAAAGCAAATGGAGGCTATTCATGAAAAAATTATTAGGTATAGCAACAGCAGCAGTTTTTGGTCTTGGGATTTTTGCAGGTTCTGCTAAAGCGGAAACGATTGTAACAACAGATGTATTAAACGTTAGAGAAAACCCAAATGTAGAATCAAAACTTGTAGGTAAAATGTTAAGTGGAAATAAATTAGATGTTATAAATACAGAAAACGGATGGTCCAAAATTAAATTAGATGGTAAAGAAGCTTTTGTAAGTGCCGAGTTTACGAAAAGTTCTTATTATGTAACAGCAAACGTATTAAACATTCGTGCTGGAGCGAATACTGATTCAGAAATTCTTGGCACGCTTAAAAAAGATGACTTGATTGAAACGACAAATCAAGTACAAAACGAATGGTTACAATTCGAATATGGCGGGAAAGCGGCGTATGTTCACATACCATTTTTAACAGGTACAGCACCTGTTATTGAAAGAAAAGAAGTTCCAGCTCAAGATGAAGCGCCAACTAAGGTGAAAACGGCGGTTAAAAATGATACATCAGTTAAGGAGAAAGAGCCGGCTAAAAATGATACGGTAGTTAATGGAAAAGAATCAGTTAAAAGTGGAGCATCAAGTAAACCAGTAGCGCAAGCGAATCCGGCAACTAAGCCAGTGGCGAAATCTACTGAAACAAGTGAACCTGCTGGTCGTGAAATAACAGTAGAAGCGACAGCTTACACAGCTCACCCGGGTGAAAATGGCACATATGGTGGTCGTGTGTTAACAGCGATGGGGCATGATTTAACAGCGAATCCAAATATGAAAGTTATTGCTGTTGATCCGAAAGTAATTCCTCTCGGATCAAAAGTGTGGGTGGAAGGATATGGAGAAGCGATTGCTGGAGATACTGGTGGCGCGATTAAAGGAAACCGTATTGATGTTTTAGTTGGTTCAGATAGCACTGCTGATAGTTGGGGTCGTAAATCCGTTAAAGTGAAAGTTATAAAATAATTTATTAAAATAAAAAACGGCTGCTTGAAAATGTCTAAGCGGCCGCTTTTTTTTATAAGAATTATTGAAAAGGGTAAATTGTTTTACCTGTAATAATTTTATACGCGGTGCAAAATTGAGTTTGCATATACTCTGTATTTTTATTTTCTGGATGTAACGTTGTTTCTTGAATAGTAGAATGAAAGGAACGTAGTAAACAATTTAGTGCGAAGTATAATTCTTCTTGTGAACAATTTTTTTCTTTTATAGCAGTAGCTAAAATAAGGTCTTTTATTAATAATGGAAAATCGATAATCGCTTGTTTCATAGTCATTGCACCCTCTCCGAGCTATTTTTTATCATGTATATGCAGAATTGGACAAGCTATGCTCTTTTTTTGTGTAATTTCATGTACTAGATTCAAAGAACTTGCAATCATGCCGTTAAAATTGGTAAGATTGGGTATAATCAATAGATGGAGTATATTACATAAAGAGAGTTGAATGATATGGGAGAAGTGCAACGTGAAAAAGTTGCTGTCATCATTGGGCCAACTGCTGTCGGAAAGACGAAATTAAGTATCGATCTTGCAAAAGCGTTGAATGGTGAGATTATTAGTGGTGATTCCATGCAAATTTATCGTACGATGGATATCGGGACTGCAAAGGTGACGATAGATGAGATGGACGGAATTCCGCATTATATGATTGATATAAAAGATCCGGAAGATTCATTTTCTGTGGCGGAATTTCAAGAACGTGTCCGTAAGTGCATTCGAGAAATTACAGAGCGCGGGAAATTACCAATTATTGTTGGTGGAACCGGTCTCTATATACAATCTGTTTTATTCGATTACCAGTTTACAGATGAGGCTGGGGATGCTACATACCGAGAACGGATGGAAAAGTTAGCATTAGAACACGGTGTGGAATATGTACATAAAAAGTTACAAGAAGTAGATCCAGAAAGTGCGGAGCGTATTCATGCCAATAATGTAAGGCGTGTTATTCGGGCGTTAGAAATTTTTCACACGACGGGTGAAAAAATGAGTAACCAGCTCGAAAAACAAGAAAATGAGTTACTGTACGATGTTTCATTAATTGGCTTGACAATGGATCGAGAAATGCTATACGATCGCATTAACTTACGTGTTAACCTAATGATTGAACAAGGTTTATTAGAAGAAGTAAAAGGTTTACATGAAAGAGGAGTGCGAGATTGTCAATCTATTCAAGCGATTGGTTATAAAGAGATATATGATTATTTTGAGAATCGTGTATCTTTAGAAGAAGCGGTATCACAATTAAAGATGAATTCACGCCGTTATGCAAAACGTCAATTAACGTGGTTCCGTAATAAGATGGATGTCACGTGGTTCGATGTTACTGATGGTGAAAAAACGTCAGAAATTTTACGATACATAGAAGGAAAGCTACAACTAAAGTCGAATAATAGTAAGTAGAGAAAAAGAGGAGGATTCGACATGAAGCAATCAATCAATATTCAAGATCAATTTTTAAATCAACTCCGTAAAGAGAATACGTTCGTTACGCTGTACTTATTAAATGGTTTCCAGCTTCGTGGATTAATTAAAGGATTTGATAATTTTACAGTCCTGCTGGAAACAGAAGGTAAGCAACAGCTTATTTATAAACATGCAATTTCTACATTTGTACCACAAAAAAATGTTTCAATTGAATTAGAGTAGTAATGAATTATTGTACATAACAAAAAAAGAGCGAGTTTCTCGCTCTTTTTTTTATTTGTCATAAACAATAAATAGTGAAATTTAAGCGATTCTAAATACAGTAAGACGAATGTTAGTGTTTCCTGTTGCAGGGATCGTAATCTCGTTAAGAGTAGATTGGACAGAAATGTTTGCTCCGGCAGCTAATGTTTCGATTGTAGTAAATGAAAGTGAGTCGCCTATTAGATTTGAAGAGAAGTTGTCAGTAGCGACTGCTCCATTAATTGAAATTCCTACTCCAAGTGGAGCGCATCCTGGCGCAGTTGTAGAAATAGATACGCTAATTACATAAATACCAGCGTTAATAACAGTAACTGTATTTGTGCCGTTAAAGATAATATTGTTTACGTTAATTGCAGTACTAAAAATAAAGTTATTAAATTGGAGTACTGTTTGTTGGATGTTGTTTGTTACAACGATTGTTGCTACTGGGAAGCTAGGTCCAGTAGGTCCGGTAACTCCTATACCAGTAGCACCCGTTGGTCCTTGAACACCTTGAGGTCCAGTGGCACCCGTGTTACCTTGCGCACCTTGAGGTCCAGTAGCACCCGTTGGTCCTTGAACACCTTGAGGTCCAGTGGCACCCGTGTTACCTTGCGCACCTTGAGGTCCAGTAGCACCCGTTGGTCCTTGAACACCTTGAGGTCCAGTAGCACCCGTTGGTCCTTGAACACCTTGAGGTCCAGTGGCACCCGTGTTACCTTGCGCACCTTGAGGTCCAGTAGCACCCGTTGGTCCTTGAACACCTTGAGGTCCGGTAGCCCCCGTGTTACCTTGAGGTCCAGTAGGTCCAGGAGGCCCACCAGAAGGTCCGGTAGGTCCGGTAACTCCTATACCAGTAGCACCTGTGTTACCTTGAGGTCCGGTAACACCCGTGTTACCTTGAGCACCTTGAGGTCCGGTAGCCCCCGTGTTACCTTGAATACCTTGAGGTCCAGTGGCACCCGTGTTACCTTGAGCACCTTGAGGTCCGGTAGCCCCCGTGTTACCTTGAATACCTTGAGGTCCAGTGGCACCCGTGTTACCTTGCGCACCTTGAGGTCCGGTAGCCCCCGTGTTACCTTGAATACCTTGAGGTCCAGTGGCACCCGTGTTACCTTGAATACCTTGAGGTCCGGTAGCCCCCGTGTTACCTTGAGCACCTTGAGGTCCGGTAGCCCCCGTATTACCTTGAGTGCCTTGAGGTCCAGTCGCCCCCGTGTTACCTTGAGCACCTTGAGGTCCAGTCGCACCTGTGTTACCCTGAACACCTTGAGGTCCGGTAGCCCCCGTGTTACCTTGAATACCTTGAGGTCCAGTGGAACCAGTAGCCCCCGTGTTACCTTGAGCACCTTGAGGTCCGGTAGCCCCCGTGTTACCTTGCGCACCTTGAGGTCCGGTAGCCCCCGTGTTACCTTGAGCACCTTGAGGTCCAGTCGCACCCGTGTTACCTTGAGGTCCAGAAGGTCCAGGAGGCCCACCAGAAGGTCCAGTAGGTCCGGTAACTCCTATACCAGTAGCACCCGTGTTACCTTGAGCACCTTGAGGTCCAGTAGCACCCGTGTTACCTTGCGCACCTTGAGGTCCAGTAGCCCCCGTGTTACCTTGAATACCTTGAGGTCCAGTGGCACCTGTATTACCTTGAATACCTTGAGGTCCAGTGGAACCAGTAGCACCTGTGTTACCTTGAATACCTTGAGGTCCAGTGGCACCTGTATTACCTTGAATACCTTGAGGTCCAGTCGCACCCGTGTTACCTTGAGCGCCTTGAGGTCCAGTGGAACCAGTCGCACCCGTATTACCTTGCGCACCTTGAGGTCCAGTGGAACCAGTCGCACCTGTGTTACCTTGAATACCTTGAGGTCCAGTGGCACCTGTATTACCTTGAATACCTTGAGGTCCAGTAGCACCCGTGTTACCTTGAGCGCCTTGAGGTCCAGTGGAACCAGTAGCACCCGTATTACCTTGAGCACCTTGAGGTCCGGTAGCCCCCGTGTTACCTTGAATACCTTGAGGGCCAGTGGAACCCGTGTTACCTTGCGCACCTTGAGGTCCAGTGGAACCAGTCGCACCTGTGTTACCTTGAACGCCTTGAGGTCCAGTGGAACCAGTAGTACCTGTGTTACCTTGAGCGCCTTGAGGTCCAGTAGCCCCCGTGTTACCTTGAGCACCTTGAGGTCCGGTAGCCCCCGTGTTACCTTGAGCACCTTGAGGTCCGGTAGCCCCCGTGTTACCTTGAGCGCCTTGAGGTCCAGTGGAACCAGTAGCACCCGTATTACCTTGAGCACCTTGAGGTCCGGTAGCCCCCGTGTTACCTTGAATACCTTGAGGGCCAGTGGAACCCGTGTTACCTTGAGCACCTTGAGGTCCAGTGGAACCAGTAGCACCTGTGTTACCTTGAATACCTTGAGGTCCAGTGGAACCAGTAGCACCGGTAGCACCTGTGTTACCTTGAACGCCTTGAGGTCCAGTGGAACCAGTAGCACCGGTAGCACCTTGAGGTCCAGTAGCACCCGTGTTACCTTGCGCACCTTGAGGTCCGGTAGCACCCGTGTTACCTTGAATACCTTGAGGTCCAGTGGCACCTGTATTACCTTGAATACCTTGAGGTCCAGTGGAACCAGTAGCACCTGTGTTACCTTGAGCGCCTTGAGGTCCAGTAGCACCCGTGTTACCTTGAATACCTTGAGGTCCAGTGGAACCTGTATTACCTTGCGCACCTTGAGGTCCAGTGGAACCAGTAGCACCTGTGTTACCTTGAACGCCTTGAGGTCCAGTGGAACCAGTAGCACCTGTGTTACCTTGAGCGCCTTGAGGTCCGGTCGCACCCGTGTTACCTTGAATACCTTGAGGTCCAGTGGAACCAGTATTACCTTGCGCACCTTGAGGTCCAGTGGAACCAGTAGCACCTGTGTTACCTTGAACGCCTTGAGGTCCAGTGGAACCAGTGGAACCAGTGGAACCAGTGGCACCTGTGTTACCTTGAGCGCCTTGAGGTCCAGTGGAACCAGTAGCACCCGTATTACCTTGCGCACCTTGAGGTCCGGTAGCACCCGTGTTACCTTGAATACCTTGAGGTCCAGTGGAACCAGTGGCACCTGTGTTACCTTGAACGCCTTGAGGTCCAGTGGAACCAGTAGCACCGGTATTACCTTGAGCACCTTGAGGTCCAGTGGAACCAGTGGCACCTGTGTTACCTTGAACGCCTTGAGGTCCAGTGGAACCAGTGGCACCTGTGTTACCTTGAACGCCTTGAGGTCCAGTGGAACCGGTAGCACCGGTCGCACCTGTGTTACCTTGAATACCTTGAGGTCCAGTAGCACCAGTCACGCCCGTGTTACCCCTAGGTCCGGTAGCACCAGTCACGCCCGTGTTACCTCTAGGTCCGGTAGCACCAGTAGCCCCCGTGTTACCTTGAACGCCTTGAGGTCCAGTAGCACCCGTGTTACCTCTAGGTCCGGTAGCACCAGTAGCACCCGTGTTACCTTGAACGCCTTGAGGTCCAGTGGAACCAGTGGCACCTGTGTTACCTTGAACGCCTTGAGGTCCAGTGGAACCGGTAGCACCGGTCGCACCTGTGTTACCTTGAATACCTTGAGGTCCAGTAGCACCAGTCACGCCCGTGTTACCCCTAGGTCCGGTAGCACCAGTCACGCCCGTGTTACCTCTAGGTCCGGTC